>CAYHOR010000064.1:0-4895 GCA_964358235.1 Candidatus Woesearchaeota archaeon | reverse complement strand
TAATATTATATCTTTAGAAGAGTTATTTCCTTATCTAGAAAAAGCAGAAAAAATATGTCCTGATCCAGATGATGTTATATATTTTGCTCTTGCATTGAAGTTGCACTGTGCAATATGGACAAATGATAGAGATTTAAAAGAAAAACAAATTTTCATAAAAGTGTATTCTACTGAAGATTTGATAAAATTACAAATCATTTGAAATTATTATAATTATTTAACCTTAAAATATTCACATAAATTTTTAATAAATTCAGAAGGTATAATATATCTTCCAGGAACACCTCTAGTGACAGGCGTCTCATCTCTTTCTAACCCTAAATCTAAAGCTTCTTCTAGATTTCTAATTATTCTAAATTTAGCTGTTTTAAATTCTTCATTATTTCCCAAATTCATAAAAATGGCATCATCTGTATCATAACTTCTTGGAATAAATGGCTCTGTTGACCCCCAACCTTCTGTTCTTACTGCTGTAATAGATTTTGCTCCTTTTGTTATTTCTTTCATTCTTTTTTTAATCATTAATGCTTTTTCTATATTTTCCTCTAAACAATCTAAAATATCAACTTTTCTTCTTTCATAATATCTTACTTCTTCGGCTTCAACTATTTCAGGCATTTCTTTTCCAAGTAATTTATATAATAAAACTAATTTTTCATTATAAGGATTACAAATATTTCTCAAATGAGTCTGTAATGAACTAGGATTTTCAAGATAGCTAGTAAATTCTCTTCGTTCGCCTAATAATGCCAATCTAACTTCATCTAAACCTACAGCCATTATAGAAGAATTATCGTAATATTCAGAATTCCAATGTTCTAAGTTATAAGTATAAAAACTCAATGGACCCTTACAAACAGTAGTTGGTTTTCCTTGTCTTTTTTTTATAATTTCTAAAACTTCAACGCCAGTAAAAAAATCTCCTTGAAAAATATAATTTCCAGTAGGAATAACTAATTGAGATTCAGAATATTTTACTTCATCACTTTCTAAGAATCCTCCAACAAAAGAGCTATTGAATGATCTACATCTTTCTTTTTGAATTTAAAATATAACTGGTTCCCCAGAATGTCCTTTCAACCTATCAGTAATTTCTTTTTGTACTTGTAGATATTTATCATAATTCATTAAATAGATTTACAATTATTAATTTAAAAACAATAGTATACTCCATTATATTAATTATAAGAATAAGTCTCTATCTATTGTGGAATAATACTTTAATCTTTTCTCAAAAATTCTACATAAGGAAGTTTCTCAAATTCTTTATCTCCAGTAAGAAAAAGTAGGTTATGGTAAAGAGCATAGCAATATCCAATACAATCAGCATAGGAAAGTTTTCTTTTTTTGTTTTCTTTTCTAAATTTAATAGCATTTTGAATTACAACATCTTCAATAGGGGCAACACAATCTTTAAAATAAGTATAAAGCTCATTTGCCTTTTTCTCATCAAAATCATTCATAAAAGACCAGTAAATCTCAACAAGATTAAATTGTGTAATAACTACTACTTCATTCCCATATTTTGCATAAAGAGGATTTCCTTTCACAAGTTCAATAATTGCATAACTATCAAAGAAATATTTTACCATCCCTCTTTCATATCCTCTTTAATTTTATCAGTAGTTTTTTTCCATTGTGGAAGAATACCAAAAAATTCTCTTGCAAAATGTCTTTTTTTAATTTCAACAATAATAATTTCATTTTCTAAAATCTGTTCTTTTTCTACAATTGTTTTTGGGAGTACAATACCTAATGAGCTTCCCCATTTTTTTGTGACAAGTTCAATTTCCATATAACTTAGTTAGATAAAGTTATATTTAAGCCTATCTAATATTAAAAATAAGTCCCCACGTAATATAATACTAGAGTTATGAAAAATGACATAATCAAGAACTTACTTTTCTAAGAGTAATTTTTTCTTTTAATTCATTGAATTCAATTCTAAATTTTTCAAAGAATCCTGCTCTTCAGAAAGCACAGAAATATCTGCTCCAGAATCTAGTAAAGCTGTTGTCCACATAGTTTTTTCCGATTGAAGAGTTATAGGAATAACAGGGGCCTTAACTTCACTACCATCTGGTCTTCGTACTATTTTATATTTAAAAGTAAGAGCCATTTTAAAAAATCATTGCAGTTTTATCAGGAACTCTTGTAATGAGCGATTTTTTAGAAGGACACTTTTTTTCAGCTTCTTCAAAAACTTTTCCTACACTTTTTCCATGAGAAATAATTTTATTATCACAAATAGCTACCCATTGATCAACATACTTATCAAGATTTGTCCTTATATAAAAATCATAGTCATTTTCCATTTGCAAAAACCCCCTCTTTGCTGGATAATAGTATTCCTTCGTATAAAAAGCCTTTGTTTTTAATTTTAAAAGGAATAAGTCCCCACGCCCGGACTCGAACCAGGAACCTCTCGGGTTCAGCTATCCTTTCTTCATTCAGTGCTTAGCACAGTCGAAAGGTGAATTTATCTACAGCCAAGTGCTCAAACCATTAAGCTACGTGAGGATATAAAGAGACAAAAATCTAATATTTATAAAGTTAACTAAAATAAAAAATAAAAAAGTTATTTCTTCTTCTTTTCTTCGTGGCCAAACTCTTTAACTTTTTCAATAATTCCTAAAACCACGTTTACTGCATTAGACCTAGTATGTATTGCTCTGTTGCTTGCATTCTTGTATCTAACAGTAGCCCTAGGCAATGCAATATCTCCAATTATTCTGAAACCAGCTTCTACTTCATAAGAAATAACTCTTTCTTCACCAGCAACTAGTTCTGGAATCTTCCACATAATTCTTATTCCTTTATCTCCTCTTTCTATTCCATTAGGATGTAAGGTTCCAAAATTAGTTTTAGGTTGTATTAATTTAGGTAACACATCAACAATTGTAATATCTTTTATTGGTTTGTTTGTATTGTTTTTCAAGTGTAACAATACTTTGAACTCAGATACACCATCAGTACTATACTTTAATTTGAAAACTTCTTTGCCTAATGTAACTCTCTTCACAAACAAATAATAACCTACAATGAATAATAAAATCAATACAATTATTCCAATTAATAATGGCCTATAATCTTCTTTTGACTCTAAAACAAATTCTTCATTTGGTTGTAATGTAAAAGTCCATGTTGGTCTTCCAAACTCATCATCATAACTAGGTTCTTCAGAATAACCCGTAAACCAACTTTCAAACATTGTAGGTTCTTGATCATAAAAATCGCTTACTTCTGAATTTCCATTGTTTGTTATTGTCAATGTTCTTATTTCATATAAGAATCCACTGGAAATTTCATTAAATTCACTTATATTTAAATTTTCATCAACAATAAATGATCCTTCTGCATTGGATCTTAATTCTTCATCATAATATATTCTTACACTGTAAGTATATTCTGTTGGTGCAGCATCTTTTGGTATTGTAAATTTAAACTCTAAATTTTTCTCTTGATCTTTAAACAATTCAATAGTTTGTTTATCATCAAATAATGAACTTGTCACATAAACATCAACATTGCTTAAATCTTGATCAATTTTATTCTCTAAATTCATATCGATTGTCAACTCACTACCAGGCCCAACTCTTTCAGCTTCTTCTACTAAAGTTATTGCAATTGGACTTTCAGGAGGCATAGCAAAAATTTGTAAATCATAAGTAGTATCATCAAAACTTTCAGAATTTAGAATAGAGGCTGTAATATAAGTTTTGTATCTTTTTTGTCTAACAACATCTTCTTTTAATTTAAGTTCAACTTTTAATTCTACTTGTTCATGCCCACTAAGAACAACATAACTAGGTGTAGTAAAAACATATTCAAAATCAGATGAAGGTAATCCTACATAAGGTTCTGCTTGTATTTGTACATTAAGTTCTTTCGAACCTAAATTTGTCAACAATAAATTATATTCTCCAAGCTCTTCAGGTTGAAGAATAGTTGTTGAGTTTATTTCCGTGATGGATATGCCTTCTTCTGCAGAAGCTATACCTAATGTTAATAGGATAGCCAACAAAAAGATGATAGTGCCTCTTTTCATAAAGGCTAATTATTCAGCTAGATTTAAATAGTTTTTTATAAATTACATTATATATGATTATATTAACTTAGTCTCATGACCTACTTTTTCTAGCTTAATAATGTGTTCTACGAAACTTTCTACTTCTTGTTCATGGCTGACTATTATAATTTGAGGTATCTTAATTTCCTCCATTAAAACTTTTAATCTATTTAATTGCTCACTGCTAAAACCATCGGTAGGTTCATCTAATATTAGTAAATCTTTAGTTTTTAAACCAGTATTCATATTATTAATTACTTGATTTAATGCTAATCTGTAAGCCAAAGCTCCAGCAGTCTTTTCTCCACCAGATAAAAATTGATATTCTACATCATAGCCATTCTGCAATATCTTTGGAGAATACTCTTCATCAAGACTCATTTGTAAAATATTATTATCCATTAACATAGAAAACCAATTTTCAAATAAACCATTGAATTCAGCATGAACTTTGAACAAAACATTTTTTTCCATAATTTCCATCATTGGTACAAAATGCTCATTTAACCAAAATTGGACTTTGTTGATATATTCTTTTTTCTCTCTTAATAGATTCTTTTTATTTATTTCTTCAACTAATTCATTTATTCCCCTTATTAGATGATTTATTGAAGCTTCATAACTAACTTTTTCCATTTCAAATTTATGAATTTCTTTCATAGCTGTGTCCAGATCTTGTTTTAACTTAATCCCCATTTGTTCAAAAGAAGAATATTCTAAATATTTTTTATTTAACTCTTCTAAAATTAAATAACTTTCCTTGATTTCTTTCTCGCATAATAAAATTCTCTCTTGTACATCTAAGTAATCTCTTTTTTTTAGATTT
>CAYHOR010000063.1:0-4924 GCA_964358235.1 Candidatus Woesearchaeota archaeon | reverse complement strand
GAATGAAAAGTATAGTTGTATCAAGTGATCAAGTTGGTGCAAAGTGTATTCAGTATTTGAAAGAAAATAAATTAGGAGTTGTTACATTCTTACCATTAAACAAATTACAAGAAAGAATTGTCAGCGAAGATGAAAAGAAATTAACTAAAGAACAAGGAGTGCAAGGATTAGCAATAGATTTAGTAAAATATGAATCTAAGTTTGCTAGTGTTTTCAAGTATGTATTAGGTGGTACGTTAGTTGTTGATGATATTAACGTTGCAAGAAGGATTGGGATTGGAAGAGCTAGAATGGTTACTTTATCCGGTGATTTAATGGAAACTTCTGGTGCAATGATTGGTGGGCATAGAAGAGAATCTGGATTGGGATTCCAACAAAAAGAAGTTAATGATGGTTTAGAAAAGTTAGAACAAGAAATGGCTCACTTAGGAGATATTGTTAATTTATTAGAGAATAAAAAGACTGAAAATGAAGAAAATATTATAAGTTTAAGAGAGAGGAAAGCTGTTTTGGAAGCAGAGATACGTTCTGCTGAAGTTTCTATCGGTGGAAATGAAGATTGCAAAGAGTTAGAAGAAAAGAAAAAAGAATTATTGTCACAAATAAAAGAATTTGAATCAAAAATAAAAGAATTTGACTCTAAGAATAAGGATTATAATAAAGAATTGGAAAAATTTAAAAGTGAAAAACAAAATCAAATTGAGAATTTATCCAAGTTTGGAAATTCTGAATACAATAAGGAATTAGAAATTTTTGAAAGTCAAAAACAATCAGTTAGAGAGCAAGTTATAAAAAATGATTCTGAAAAAAATTCATTAAATAATCAAATTGATTTATATAATTCTGAAAAAGAAAAAACTATAATTATTTTAAAAAATATGGAAAAAGAATTTGATTTGTTCAGTAAAGAATTCAAGGAATTGTTGAGTGAATTAAAAGGAAATGAAGATATTTTAAAAATAAAAGAGAAAAATCAAAGAGAGTTTTATGCTGAATATAAAGAGTTGTTCAACAAGAGAGCAAAGTGCGAAGAAATGATTCAAAAGAAAGATGTTAATTTAGTTAGAAATGAAGAAAGAGCTAGAGGAACTGAAGGAAAAAGAAATGATATTTCTATAAGAAAAGCTGTATTAGCCGGCGAAGTTGAAGGGTTGAAGAAAGAGTTTGAGCAGTTCAAAGAAGTGCAGCTAAGACGAGGAATTTTGTTAGCTGATTTGAATGCTGAGATCAAAAATTTTGAAAATATGTTAAGAACAATGGGTAATGTTAATTTAAGAGCTTTAGAAATTTATGATAAAGTAAATCAAGAGTATCAAAACTTGCAAGAAAAATTTGAGAAGTTAAAATTAGAAAAAGAAGATGTATTAAAATTAATGTATGAAATTGATAGCAAGAAGCAAGAAACTTTTATGAAAACTTTTAAGTTATTAGAAAGAAATTTTGTAGAGATATTTAGTTCATTGTCAACAAAAGGTGAAGCTGAGCTAGTCATCGAAAATCCTGAAAGTGTATTTGAAGGCGGTGTTGATATTCGAGTTAAGATTGTTGGAAGTAAATATTTAGATATCAAGAGTTTATCAGGAGGAGAAAAAACTTTAACAGCATTGTCATTTATATTTGCTATACAAGAATTCGAGCCATCATGGTTCTATTTGATGGATGAAGTTGATGCTGCTCTAGATAAGAAAAATTCTGAATTATTATCTAAATTAATTGCGAAGTATTCTAAAGGAGCACAATATATTGTAATATCACACAACGATGCAATTATTTCTGAAGCACAGACAATTTATGGTGTTACAATGCAAGACGGTGTTTCTAAAGTTATGAGTTTGAAGATTTAGAAGGGTCTTCAAATAGTCCCCATATGAAGACTAATTGTAAATAACAAGGTTTATATAAAGAAGTAATTAAAATTCGACTATAAAACCGGGGGTTTAAACCATGAAAAAAATCATTTTAAGTATGATATTAATATTTGTTATGGCTTTGGCTCTAGTCTCTGCAGATGACTTAAGCGGAAGTATAACAAGCTTATCCGGTGATCCAGGTAGCAGTGTAACATATACATTGACTTTAATAAACTCTGGTTCATCCGATTTAACAGTTAGTAGCACTAGTTCAACTTTAGTTGATTCTAGTGGAAATATTATAAGCGCTCCTACAATTAGTAGCGTTTTAGTTACTGCTGGAAATTCAGCAAGTACAACTTTTGCAATAACAGTTCCTAGCACAAAAGCTGGTGTATATACTGGAATAATTAGTTCTACTGATGGTGGAAGCAATACAGAAAGTTTTACTTATACTTTAACAGTAAACAGTAAAGACGCATTCACTACAAGTGAGAGCAGTATTACTTTGAATTTAAATGGTGAAGCAGAAAGTGATACATATACAATAACAAACACAGGAAGCACAACATTAAGTTCTTGGACTATTGTTTACGCAAGTAGCGATGGTGATTCTGGAAAAATCATTGATGATAATGATGATGAAATTATTGTTACCATGACAGGTGCAAGTACTTCATTAGCTCCAGGTTCTTCAATGACTATCACTGTAAAAGCAGATCCAGATAATACATTTATATTTGGAACTTATAGTGGAACAATTACTATGACTGCAACTGGCAGCGCTTCAACAAGTGCAACAATGTCTTTGAGTGTAGTAGTAGAGTCAGATATTTGTGAGAATGGAAAACAAGGCAGCGATTTTGATATTGATATAAGAAGTCCAGATTCTTCAGACGACTTTAATCCAGGAGATACTATTTCAATAGAAGTTAAAGTAGGAAACGAAGCTAACGACAACTTAGATGTTGAATTAGAAGCAGTTTTATATAATATAGATACTGGAGACAAAGTTAAAACTGTCAAAGAAGAAGGAAGCATTGATGAAGATGAAACAGAAACATTCTCATTTGAATTAGATTTACCTTCAGACTTAGATGAAAATGATGATTATAAATTATTCATACAAGTTCATGATGTTGATGCAGGTGAAGATGACAGTTGTGATTATGAATCCGTTTCAGTTGACATTAAAAGAGAATCATCTACAGGAAGAATTTCACAAGCAAGTGTAACTCCTGCAGTAGGTTTGACATGTAATGAAGATTACAGAGTTTCATTGTATGTTGAGAGCACTGGTGATGATAGTCTAACTGATGCTTATCTTGAATTAAGAGATGCAGATTTAGACGTTTCAGACAATACTGATAGTTTTGATTTAGGTGACTACAATGATGATGACAACGAGAAAAAGTTTAGTTTTGATTATGTAGTGCCTAAAGATTTAGTCGAAGGAACATATTCTTTAGAAGCAATTTTGTACAGCAAGAGCGGAAAAGTTCTTGACAGCGAATTGATTGATATTGTTATAGATTCCTGCACTGCTGAAGATGCTTTAGGAGATTTGGATTTCAAAGTATCAGAAGATTATGAAGTTGTAGGAAATGAATTAACATTATCTTTAATTGTGAAGAATAGTGGAGATTCAGATGCTGTAATTAGTGTTGCTGCTGAAGAAGTTGCTTGGGCTACATTAACTAGTTCTGAATATTTAACTTCATTAGAAGTTGGTGATGAAGCACATGCTTATTTGTATTACACTTTAGATTCTGAAACACAAGGAAAGCATGACATAAAGATTATTGTTACAGATGACAGAGGCAATGAAGTTTCAAACATCGTAACAGTGGACTTTGGTGTTGATGAGAGTACTGGTGATAATTCTACAGGAATAAGCAGCTGGTTATCTGACAATGCCAAAGGTACATTTTGGATTATTATAGATGTAATCCTAGTAATCTTAGCTATACTATTTGTTAGAATGTTCTTTAAGAAGAACTAATTTTTTTATTCTTTTAAAGTAGTAACAAAAAAGAAAGGTTTATATATAAGAAAGGTTGGTGAATTGTATTGGAGGACATAATAAAATGGCAACAAAAGATCGAGTTTATAGTGGAATTGGAGTTTTAACTTTAGGAGCTTTAATATATTTAGGTTCTGGATATGCTGGGTGTGGTTCTGATCCTAGACCTGTAGGAATTACAGATTCTGGAAGATATACTATAAAAGTTGGAGACAAAGAATCAGTTATAAAAACATTAACTGTTACATCTAGCGATGGTTCAGAAAATGTTATGGTTTGTGAAAGCTTAGAAGATAATTGTATCAATTCTGAAGCATTTGGAAGTCAATTAGAAAACAGAGTTCAATTAGGTGAAATGCAAACTTTGCACAGATTAGAAGAACAAAGAAAAAGAAGACAAGCTTACGGAGATTAAAACATTTTTTCTAAATTTTTTATATTCTCTTTAGTTTTTTTCAATCTTTTATTTGCTTCTTTTATTAATAATTTAATATAAGTTAATGGAAGTTTGTTTGTAAGGATAGTCTCCATCTTGCCAGTATCATTAATTTCTACTGTATAATTTTTGAATGAGATTAGACAAGCTCTTTTAAATCCGTTTGATTGCAATAATTGTATTAATTCATTAGCTTCATATTCATTTTTACATTGTATATGAATTATTATTGGTTCATAAAAAAATCTTAATTGTTTATGTTGTTGTAATAAATTATATATCTTTGAAGCAGAAGCAGGTTTGTGAGTCTTGTAAATCCATTCAACTTCGCCTTTTTCAACACCTTTAATCAATGTAATTCTACCTGAGCAAGAAGAAGTAGTATGATATTTTTTATTGATAATATTTAGTAAAGGAATAATATCTTTATCATAGAATCCTTGTGGTGATTTGTCCAGTTTCATTAATTAAAATAATAATTTAATATTAATAAAGTTTTTTAATAGAAGATTAAAAATTTAACTTAATGTACAATTGGCCCAGATTAAAAGATTTTGATAAATTTATTGATAAATTTGTTCCAGGACTGCCAGAAAATAGTTCTTTTGGTGTTTA
>CAYHOR010000062.1:0-4948 GCA_964358235.1 Candidatus Woesearchaeota archaeon | reverse complement strand
AGAAATGTAGATAATATTATTCAAGGTAATGATCATTGTGATTTAAATGAAAAAGGTCTCGAACAAATAAAAAAATTAGTTCAAAGATTAAAGAAAGAAAACTTAAATATTATTTTCTCTAGTGATTCTCCAAGATGTAAAGTTACTGCAGAAGAAGTATCAAAAGATAAGAATATTCCTATTGAATACAGTGTATTATTAAGAGAAAAAGATAATGGAGAATGGGTTGGTAAAAATCATAAAGAAGTTAATTGGGATGAATTAGAAGGAGATTTTGAAACAAGAAAAGTTCCAAATGGTGAAAATCTTGTTGAAGTTAGAGAAAGAGGAAGAAAATTTATTGATTATTTAACTGAAAAATATAAAGATAAAACTATTTTAGTGGTTTCACATGGAGCATTTCTAAAAGTTCTAATAGGAGATTTGATAAATACAAGTTTAAAAGATTCTATTCATAAATTATTTATTGATCATTGTTCTTTAACTCTTATTGAATTTGGAGAAAAATATCCTGAAGGTTTTCAAATAAAATTTCTCAATGAAACAGAATTTTTAGGTGATTCTAGAAACTGGATTATTCAGTAACTAAACTCATTAACCCTTTAGAAACACTATCCACTTGTAATTTATCTCCAAAAACCTTAATTTTAGCCTTATCTGAATAAACATCTGCAACTATACGATCTCCAACTAACGTATGTCCTAACAGCTCTCCCAAAGATCTAGTACCATGAACAACACTTCCTTTATTATAAATGTCGTAAACAGATTTAAAACCTTCATAAGTTCTTAATCTATCAAACAAATTTTCTTTTACAATTTCAAATTCATATCTCATATCCATATCTATATCTTAAAAAATGCTATTAATAAATATTATTAATTACTAATCTCTTTCAACAGTTTTTCCGACTCAGCAATATCCTTCTGTGTATTTACAGTAGCCCATATTCCTCTGTGGATCACACATCTTAAACTATTCTTCTTTCTCCATTCTTCATTCATAAAACAATCTTGCTCAATGCTTCCTTTGACAGGAAACTCACATTTTTTATCAAGAATATAGAACCCACATGAAACATAAGTATCTTCAAGTAAAGGCTTTTCTATAAACTTTTCAATTTCATAACTAGATACTTTTCCTTTTTCTTGTTTTATAGTATTTTTCTTGAAATCAATCACACCAAATGGCGATCTCATATTGGTTAGCAACATTAAATTTTCATCCGGCAAATTTTCTAAATCTGGAAAAGTAATATCATCACAATTGCTTACATAAGCTTTTGAATCTTTAATAAAAGTAAAAGCATGATTAATTGCACCGCCTGTTCCTAACAAATTATTAGCATCTTCAATAGAAAAACTAACATTCAACTCTCTAAATTTGTCATTTACAAACTTGATAACTTGATCTCCATAATGCCCTATCGCAAGTATAAAATGCCTAACTCCATTCTTTCTAAAATAATCAATTCTCCATTCTAACAATGTTTTACCTGCAACTTCAACTAAACATTTAGGAATTTCTATGCCTAATCTGCTACCTTTTCCACCGCATAATAGAATGCATTCAGTTATCATAATATATTCCTTTTTTTTATGCTTTAAAAATCTTTTGAAGGAGAATGATTCTCATACTGAACGTAAGTTCTAGAAAAAGAACATATCTTTATTAACCCTAAAACTATTAAAAATGTATGGAAACAAAAAACATAGTTTTATTGAACGGAAAATTAACTAATGAAATAGGATTGCCTAAACACTCTGAAGAAATGTTCGTGAAGGCAAAAGAACTTAAAACTTCTATGATGCGATTGATTTAAGCTTCTAATACTAATCTATTTATCAAATTTTGATTAGGTTTATCTCCTTCTCTTGATCTTCCAAGTATAGTAATATTATTTTGATAAACAATGATATATTCACTGCCTAAAACTAATACTCCATCATCAACTAAACAAGATTTTAATATTTTTGCTATTTCTTTGAATTGTTTTTCATCAATTATGCCACGATCTAAACTATTTGACAAATTATTCATAGCAAATATCGCCGCATATGGTCCTGGTAATATAGTTTTAAGATCACATCCATCTATGCAATGAAATTCTAATCCTGGATAATCCCTTTTTGCTATGTCTATACAGCATGAATCAATATCAATTCCAACAACTTTTCTTCTTGGCAATAATGTTGATAAATCATAAGTTGTTAAACCTCTTGAACATCCCCAGTCAAGTATTGGTCCTTCAGGAATTTCCAAAGATGATACTGTCAAATTATTGTATTCAAAAGTCCATCTTATTCGATTAAGATTAGTTAAATCTAAAGGCCAGACATTCATTAATTTTTTAGAAAATAGTTAATATTTAAATCTATGTTAACAATCTTCTTACCAAATCTCTCTCTTTAAATTCATTAGACATCCATACACCATTTCTATTTTGATAACAAAGATCATTTCCATCAGATAAAACTATTACTCCATCTTCAATCAATAATTCTCTAAAAACACCATTAATTATATGTTGAAAATCATATTCTTTTATATTTCCATTTTTTAAACCTTGTAGTAAATTATTCATAGCAAAAATAACTCCTAATTGGCCTAATTCTTCTAATTTATCATAATCACAACCATCCATACAATAAAATTCTAAGTCTGGATATTCTCTTTTAGCTCTTTTTATAGAATTTTTAAACATATCAATTCCTATTACTCTTCTAGGGCTAAATCTTTCTGTTAATATATTAGTATTACGTCCATCATAACATCCCCAATCTAATAATGCTCCTCGTTTAGGAATTTGTAAATCTCTATATGTTACTCTATTTGCTTCAAATGTATCTGTAATTGAAAAATATTCTCCTTGTGGCCAAACATTCATTTTACCCTTGTCACTATAATTCTTTTAAATACTTTATTTGAAATTTACTATCTGATTCATAATCACTAGAAAGTCTTTCAAATTCAGAAATGCATGCTTTTCTTTCATCTTTAGTAAAAGATCTTTCTGTAATCATAAAATAACATATATCAAAGCTAATACCTAATGCATCATCTTGTAATTCTCTTATTTTAACTCTATAATCTACATCTGGATAATTTACCTTTGTTAAGTCATCTATACAAGAATAATCTCCTTGTTTTACTTCTGTTTCGCATTTTTTTCTTTCTTTATCTAAAATTATTGTATGTAAAGTTTGAATTCTTTTTGTTGGATCTCTTTTATATAATCTTGATTTATCGGAATATTCTGTTATACAATCTTCAGAAGGTTTGTCTTGATAAATTAGATCTATACAATGATTATATTGTGCTTCAATTTCTGCATCTTTGGCCTTGGCAAATAAATCAAATGCTTGTGCTGAATTTGAAGATAATGCGCCTAGTAGTAGTAAATTTGTTAGTTTCATATTTTTTACTTTTTTTGCATAATATATAAACTTTACTGCGATATTGTCATCTAAGTGAATGATGCTCCTTTTTTGCATGAATTTATAATAACAGAAACCTTTATATACTAAATAGATAATACTATCTACTAGATAGATAATATGAAACAAGAAACATTACTAAAAATTATTGAATTATTAAGGAAAAACCTAGATAGGGGATTAACAATTTTAAAAATCTCTCAAATCCTAAAAATCGGCTATGATCCTGCACATAAGCATATCATAGAGATGTATAAACAAAATATAATCACAATAAATAAAGTTGGAAATGCAAAACAATGTTCTTTGAATATTAAAAATGATAAATGTAGAAATCTATTACAAGATGCTGATTTAATAAAAATAGAAGGTTTATATAAAAATATAAAGATAAAAAACATTCTTGAAAAATTAATAACAAAACTTACAGAAAAATATATAGCCGAAATGCAGTCTATCATATTATTTGGAAGTTATGCTAAAAATACACAAAAAAAAGATTCTGATATTGATATTTTCTTTATAGTGAATGATTTAAAGAACAAACAATTAAGAGAGGATATCGAAAGAGAATGTTCGAGTGTTGAATATTCATATAATTTAAAAATAAGCCCAATAATAACTGACATTATAGAATTTAAAAAAATGTTGATAATAAAAGAATTAAATGTTGGGAAAGAGATAAGAGAATATGGAATACCATTTTATGGTTCAGAAAAATTTTGGAGGATATTAGCATGAGAGTAGATTTACTTAAGAAAAAGATTGGATTATACTTAAAGAAAGAACAATTAATCCAAAATTCTGAATATACAAAGCTAGAAAAACATTATCTTGCCAAATCTAGAAAAAATCTTACAGTTGCTAATTTGTTATTCAAAATATCCGATGCAGATGAAGTAAAGAAAATATTAAAATTAAGTTCTGATTTTGATTTCAATGATTGGATATTGTAAATTGTATTTGATTAAATCTAACTCTAATTGTTTGGATATTTCTTTTGTAAATATGGTGACTTTCACGTCTTTGTTTCTTTTGTTGAATAATATCAGCACCGAATCATCTATGTAATTGTCAATAAGAATTATGGAACTGTTAGCTGTTCTAATCAAGTCTGAGACGAATTTGTAGGCGTCAAATATCTGTCCATCAAAAAATATACCTTTTTCAGGTTTAATTTCTTTATCTTCAATTGCATTAAATATTTCTTCAAATTTTTTATCATAATTTAATTGTTTTTGTTCTATGTTGTCTAATCTTTGAAAAACTTGAACATTAGAAGTGATAAATTTTCTCATAGAAACGAATGCTTCCATTATTTGGATACTTACTTTTACGGCTGTATCACTTCTTAAAACTCCAGAAAGCATTGCTACGCCTTGTTCTGTGAATGCATATGGAAGATATTTTCTATGTTTTCCCCTATTTGAAGTATTCTTTTGAAATTTCAAAGTTCTGTTTAAGGTCGCAAATTGCGATCTTAGAGATTCTTCGTTTAAGATCCCATTTT
>CAYHOR010000061.1:1785-5001 GCA_964358235.1 Candidatus Woesearchaeota archaeon | reverse complement strand
AGATTTCTGAAATCAAAGCTAAAAGAATATACAAAATAGCTAAAGGAAAAGTTCCGGCATACAAAAAGTTTATTGGAAAAAAAGATTATAATACTATTAAAGATGTTCCTGAGACTGATAAAAATAATTATATTAAAAAATACACCTATAATGAAAGATGTTTGAATGGAAAATTCCCCAAAATTGGAAACATCGATGAATCTTCTGGATCTTCAGGACCGCCGACAAATTGGATTAGGTCATTAAAAGAAGAAGATTTATTGTTTAAAGCTGCAAAGTTTGAATTTTTTTATACTTACAATGCAGATAAAAAAAATTATGTTGTACTCAGTGGATGGTCTTCAGGACCTTGGGCTACTGGTGTAAAATTTTGTGAGATTTTAGAGCATTACACATTAGTAAAAAACACTACTGCTGATATTGAAAATATAATTAGAAGTTTGAAAAATTTAGGAAAAGATAAGGATTATCTTATTGCGGGTTATCCGCCATTCTTAAAAAATCTATTCGATTCAAAAGGAATTAATTGGAAGGAATACAAGATTGATGTTTTAACTGGTGGAGAATCTACTTCGGTTGAATGGAAGAAATATATTAGAAAAAGTTTGGGGAATAAAAATGCAAAAGTCATTTCTTCTTATGGCGCTTCAGACATTGACATAGGAATTGGATTTGAAACTCCATTTACTGAATTTATTAGAGAATTAGCTTACAAAAATTCAAAATTAAATTATGAATTATTCAAAACCGGAGAAAATCCAATTCTATTCCAATACAATCCATTAATGCATTATATAGAGAATACAACAAAAGGAGAATATACCATTACAGTTTTAGATGAGAATACTGCTTCCCCCAAAATCAAATATAATTTGCATGATACGGGAGGGGCAATAAAATATAAAGAAATTTTTAAAACATTAAACAAATTTGAAAAAGAGAAATTAAATAAATATTTGAAAAAAAATAAAACGTTAAAATTACCATTCTTGTTTGTACAAGGAAGAAAAGATGGAACAATTGCTATAGGTGGAGCGAATATTTATCCTGAAAATGTTGGAAGTGCTATTCAAGGGTATTCAAATAAGGTAAATAGGTTTATGATTGAAAGATGGATTGATGATAGGTTAAATTCACAATTTAGAGTTCATGTTGAATTAAGGAAGGGAATGAAAAAAAGTGAAGAATTTAAGAAAAAATTAGAAAAATTAATTTTGCAAAGGCTATTAGAAGTAAATTTGGAGTATGCACATTATTATTCCAATGATGAAACTAATAAAGAAAACATGAAACCAAGGATATTCTTATATGATTATGAAAAAGAAGAAATGTTTAAATCTCAAGATAATAAAATAAAAAATGCTTATATAAAAAATTAAATTGTTCCTAAAAAAGAAAAAATTTCTAAATTAAATGCTTTTTTATCTTCCATTGGAAACATATGAGTAGCATTATCAAATAATTTTAACTTAGAATGGGGAATAATTTTATGTAACTCTTCTGAATATTTATAATCAATAATTGTATCTTTTTTTCCACCAATAATTAATGAAGGCATTTTAAGATTATGAAGAGATTCTTCTATTAATTGACCATATTTTTTTGAGTAATCTCTTACACCATCTAAACAACTAAAAATAGCTTTAAATGGGGTATGATATAGTTCATCAAATAATTGAAATAAATAATTTTCTTTTAAAACAGTATTAATATTAAGTTCTTTTTTTCTTGGAAATGATTTGTTTGTTAAAATTTTCCAGTCAATAAGTTTTCTAAGAGTATAACATATAATGGGGTTAGTATTCATTTCATGGTAAAGTTTGTAAGGATATTTATGTGTAGTTTCTACAAATATTAATGCTTTAGGCATTTTTGTATTATACTTTGTACAATAAACAACCATCACACTACCTCCAAAACTATGACCAACTAATACATAACTTTTTACTTTTTCTTTTTCCAATATTGACCTTACATCGCTTGCAAAACGTTCAATTTCATAAGATTTATCATCTTCTGGAACGGAAGATAAACCATGACCTCTCATATCAGTAACTATTGCCCCATAGCCTTTTTTTCTGGCAATTTCTAAACTATGTTCCCATTCACTCCAATTACCACCAAGACCATGCAAATAAAATAAAACAGGTTTATTTCCTTTAGAAGGAAAATAATCATAGACTAGTTTAATACAATCTTCTGTAATAAACTGTTTTTTCATATTTAATATTATATAGAAGTTAGTTTATAAAAGTTGTTGCGATTTATGGTTTTAAGTGTGCATATATTTTTAAGTGAATTTGATTGAAAATAATTTATGTTATTTGCACACATTTCTGATTGTCACATAGGTGGATGGAAAGAAGATAAATTAAAAGAAATTAATTTAGAATGTTTTAGAAAAGCAATATATGAAATAGTTGAAAGAAAAGTAGATTTCTTGTTAATATCTGGAGATTTGTTCAACACAGCTTTACCACAAATTGATTATATCAAAGAAACCACATCTGAATTAAAGAAATTAAAGGATTTAGGAATTCCTGTTTATATGATTGCAGGATCTCATGATTTTTCTCCAAGTGGAAAAACTATGTTAGAAGTTTTAGAAAAAGCAGGATTGATAATAAATGTAATGCAATTTGAAAATAATATTTTAAAATTTACTTTAGATGAAAAAACTAATGCAAAAATCACAGGAATGATAGGTAAAAAAGGTGGGCTTGAAATTAATGATTATGAAGTTTTGAATAAAGAACCTTTGGAAAAAGAAGAAGGATTCAAGATTTTTATGTTTCATACAGCAATTGAAGAATTCAAACCAAAAGGATGCGAAGAGATGCATGGTGCAGGTGTGGCAATGTTACCAAATAATTTCAATTATTATGCTGGGGGACATGTGCATTATATTTTTCAAAAAGAATTTGGAAAAGGAGTATTGACATTTCCTGGAGCTTTGTTTCCAAATAATTTCAAAGAAATGGAAGATTATCCTTATGGTGGAGTTTATTTTGTTGATGAGAATTCCAAGTTTGAGTTTCTTCCAATAAAAATAAAAGAAATTTTAAGTTTTGAGATTGATGTTAGAGGGTTTAGTCCTGAGAAGGCTACACAGAAGATAATTGAAGTTGTAAAAAGCAAGGATTTGAAAGATAAGATTGTCACATTAAGAGTTTATGGTGAAATCGATGGAAAGACTGCAGATGTGAATTTCAAAGA
>CAYHOR010000061.1:0-1685 GCA_964358235.1 Candidatus Woesearchaeota archaeon | reverse complement strand
AGTTATATTTCAAAAGAAATTGAATTTCCCAATGGTAAAGTATTATTATGGGGCAATATTGGTTCTGGTAAAAGTAGTATTTTATTGGCGATAGATTTTGTATTATTTGGATTGCAGAGAACAGAATTAGCAGGAGCTTCTCTATTAAGAAATGGAGCTGATGAAGGGTCTGTAGAATTATTTTTTAGCATTGAAGATAAAAATTATGTATTAAAAAGGAATTTGAAACGAACTAAGGCAGGAGTTGCTCAAGATTATGGCTATGTAATTATCGAAGGGGTAAAGCATGAAAAAACTGCATTGGAATTAAAACAATTTGTGCTGGAATTACTAAATTATCCCAAGGATTTGCTGAATAAAAATAAATCGTTGATATACAAGTACACTGTATATACTCCTCAAGATGAAATGAAGAGCATATTATTAGAAAGTAAGGAAGAAAGATTAGACACGTTAAGAAAAGTTTTTGGTGTGGATAAATACAAAAGAATCAAGGAGAATTCAAAAATAGTTTCCAATCAGTTAAGGGAATTAAAAAAAATGTATGAAGGTGCGACGGCAGACATACAAGAAAAAATATTAATGAAAGAAAATAAAAATAATGAAAAATGTTCATTTGAAGAAAAATTAAAAATAGTTTTACCCATTATTGAGGAAAATCAAAAAAGTATTGATAAGAAAAAAGAAGAATTATTCTTCATTGAAAAAGGAATTGAAGAATCAAATAAAATTAAAACAGAATTATCATTATTAAATCAAAAAATAAAACATAAAGCTGAAGAAAAAATAGGACAGGAAAGTCAATTAAATAAGATTAAAAAAGAGATTGAAGAACTGGAAAAATTAACGTTTGGAAAAAACTTAATCAGTTCAGAAGATAATAAAAAATGTGTTGATAATAAAAAAGAAGAGTTATCAAATATTGAGAAAGGAATAGAAGAAGCTAATAAAATTAAAACCGAATTATCATTGGTCAATCAAAAAATAGAACATAAAACTGAAGAAAAAAAGGAACATGAAAATAAGTTGAATAATATTAAAAAAGAGATTGAAGAACTAGAAAAAGAGAGATTAGAATTAAATGAAGATGCTAAGGAGACTATCAAAGATTTTGATTCAAAAATAAATTATAAAGAAAAAGAATTAAGGGATGTTTTAAATAAAATTAATGAATATAGAGTAAGAAAAACACATTCTTTACAAATTAGATTGAAGATTGAAAGCTTGAATCAGTGTCCCACATGCTTACAAGAAGTATGCAATGAACATAAAGTGAAGATTATTTCTGATGTTAACAGAGATGTTGAAGATTTTGACAAACAATCAAAAGAGAATTTAGAAATTGCCAAAAAAATTGAAAATGAAATTAAAGTATTAAAAGAAAACATAGAACTGCTGAAAAAAAAGGATTATGAAATTGGATTAATCAAATTAAAAATTCAAAATTTAAACAACAAAAAAAAAGAGAGTTTATATGTACAGGAGAGAGTTTTGTCCTGCGAAAAAGAAATTAAAAAAAGTTATTTAGTTTTAGAAGAGTTAAATAAAAAATATTTAGAATATTCTTCTTTTGAGAAAAGGTGTGCTGAATTAAAAGAAGAACTAGAAATTTTAAATAAAAAAGAATATGAAATAGGATTAATCAAATTAAAATTTCAAAATTTAAATCTAAAAAAAAGAGATTA
>CAYHOR010000060.1:0-5031 GCA_964358235.1 Candidatus Woesearchaeota archaeon | reverse complement strand
CTCCAAACTAACTGTTCGTTGCATATTTTGATACAAGAAAATAGACTATTTAAACCCTGCGTGGGCAAATGCCGTGTCCACCCCTACTGCAATTCACTCAGACCTAAAGGAGTGAGTGTTATTGCAGAGATTAATTATAAAAGAATATAAAAATGTTCTGAAAAGAGATTTTGAATATCAAAACGAAGAAGTAAATCAAATATTAGAAGTATTATTACAATGTTTGACTATAGTTTTACCTAAAGAAAAAGTAAATATTATTATTGATGACCCAGAAGATAATAAAATTATTGAATGTGCTATTGAAAGCAAGTCGGATTATATTATCACTTATGATAAACATTTGTTAAAAATAAATAATTTTAGAGGAATAGAAATAGTAAAGCCTGAAAATTTTTCAGAATTTTCGTAAAATTTTCAGCTTTTTCTTGTAAAGCTTTTTTAATCTAATTTTTTTATAATTATTTTACGCTCAGGTCGCATAATCTCATTATTACGAGGGTCTTAAGTGCCTTTAGCATTTATAGGGTAACTAAAGGCTTAAGGAAAACCCTATTCCTTCACCGGATCTCTGGGTTCAAATCCCAGCCTGAGCGCAATAATAAAAATTAAGGTGGCAGAAAACCACCAATACACTGACTAAATTGTCAGAGAGACTTACCCAAGTAATAGTTTTTATGGAATACATCTATAAAAGCCTTTCGCAGCAAAGCCGGAGTGGCAGAGTCTGGTCAATGCACTGGTCTGAAAAGCCAGAGAGCACTTACCCAAGTGTTCTGCGAGTTCAAAAGTGATCTCACGGGAAGTCCCGTCTCCGGCGCTGTTAGAAAGAAAAAAAGTAAACCTTTCGATAGAGCTGAAAAACAGCGTCGAAAAAAGGAGGAAAAATGAAAAAAGGGATATTAGGAATAATAGCATTAGTGTTGTGTATAAATTTGGTTAATGCGAATTTGTACATTACTGAAATAATGCACAGTCCGACGCAAGTATCTGACACCACAGGTGAATGGATTGAAATCTATAATGATGGATCTGAATCTGTAAACCTCAATGGATGGACACTTAAAGGAAAAAGTTTAGGAAATAATACAATCAAAGCTAAAGAATATTTAGTTGTTGCAAGAAAGTTAGTCAGTACAAATATATCATCACCAGAAAGTTTTGAATATTTTTGGGGAAACAATAATGGGATTTGGGATGAAAATTATAGTGCAATACAAGCAAGTATAAGTTTGACAGGAGAAGGGACTATAAATTTAACTAATGGAATTTATTTAGATTCTATAACTTACAATAGTTCATTTGGCGGATTAAATGGAAAAACTATTGAAAGAATTTCAATAACAGAGTGGAAAGAAAGTGTTATTAATGGAAATCCTGGAACTGGAACATTTAGTACATTACAAAGAGATGGAAATGAGATACAAGTTTATTTGAATGTTGAAAATAACTTGCCTATTATAAGCTATATAAATTTTAGCGAGGATTATTCAACAGAAGAAGGCATTCAAATACTACCTAGTTACAAAACAAGTAAGATAATTGGAGTTGAAGTTTTAGTAAATGACAGTGATGGACTGAGCAATATAAAAAGTGTTGAGATGCGAATAAAAAATGAAAGTTATTCTATGAACTTAAGCAGAAATGTTAGTTCTAGTTCAGGAATATATAATGGAAATTTTGAGATGAGTTCAATTGACAAAGCTGGAGAATATTCAATAGAAATTATTGCCAGTGATTATGATGGAAGTTCAACTTTGGTTAGTTCATTTGAATACTTGAGTATGATTGCAACAGAATTGGAAGTTTCAGATTTTAACTGGAGTTTGAGCAGCAATGAAAATGTAACTGACAGTGTTAGCATTAATAACCTTGGAAATGTAAAACTAGATGTTGAAGTTTCTGCTGAAGATTTTATTTCGTTAAATGGAAATATTAGTCGTTCTATGATTGAAGTTTATTCTACAGACTGGGTAAACTTAGAAAATTCTGTAAATCTAGATTTGAATGTTGAACCAGCAAGCAACAAAGAAGTATTGTTTAGATTTAAATTGCCAGAAAATACGAAAGCAGGAAAATATCAAAGCAGAATAAAAATAACTTCAATGGAGAGCATAAAATGAAAAAAGAATTGATACAAGAAGTAAGTTATCTCTTAGATGAAGCTGAAGAAAGAGTATGGATAAGAGCTGAAAAAGTTATGGTTGAATTATATTGGGATATTGGATATTGCTTGAAAGATTGTGATGACAAAGAAATTTTAGCAATGAGCAAGCAACTTGGCAAGATGTTGGAAGTCGAAGAAAAGTTCTTTGAGATTGCTTATCATTTCTACAAAGACAATCCAATAAAGAAAAAAGCTCTAGTGGTGAAAAAATGAAATATTTAATTTTATTTTTTTTATTATTGCCAATGGTAAGTGCAGTTGCTGTAAGTCCGGCCACAATTGATTTTAATAACAATAATGAGGTTACTATTATTAATACTTTAAATGATAAAGTGAATATAAATTTAAGCGGAATTTATTCAGAAGATTTTGTGTTAGATGTTAATGAAATACGAAAAATAAATTTAGAAGATAATTTAGATTATGATTATTTGTTAATCGAAGAAGGATATAAAAATGGATTTATTAATTCTATTAAAATTCCTGTAAATCATGGAGAAAATTTTAATGAGATTTATATTGTAATCCCTGGAATACTCGTTGGAGGGTTGTTAACATTGGGAGTATATAAAATTCGAAAAAGAGGCAAAAAGTTTAAATATGCACGAAAATTAGTTTGAACTTAATGGTTGACTTCAAATCTATACAAGATAAGTGGCAGAAGAAATGGAAAGAAAATAAAATTTTTGAAGCAGATGTTGATAAGAAAAAGAAAAAGTTTTTTATTACAACACCTTATCCTTACATTTCAGGTTCATTGCATATAGGACATGCAAGGGCTGTTACTGAAGTTGATGTTTATTCTAGATTCAAAAGGATGGAAGGTTATAATGTATTATATCCTATGGCATTTCATATTTCCGGCACGCCGGTTCTTGGAATTAGTTTAGGTATAAAGAATGGCGATGAGAAAAAGATTGAACAATACAAAGAATATGTAAGAGCTTATGTTACAAATGAAAATGAAGTTGAAAATATAGTTAGAAGTTTTGAAGATCCTTGGAAAATTGTGGAGTTTTTTATTCCAAAAATGATTAATGAATATTCATCTTTAGGTTTAGGAATTGATTGGAGAAGGAGTTTTACTTCTGGAGATGTTGAACATCAAAAATTAGTAGAGTGGCAATTTCAAAAATACAAAGAAAAAGGTTACTTAATGCAAGGAAAGTATCCTATACTTTTTAGTAAAACTTTATGTAATGCAGTTGGTGAAGATGATATTATTGAAGGAGATACTGATCCTGTTGAAAAGAAGGAATTCACTCTACTGAAATTTCCTTATGAAGATGCATTCTTAGTAATAGGAACACTTCGTCCAGATACAGTATTTGGGCAGACTAATCTTTGGGTGAATCCAGATGTTACTTACGTCAAGGCAAAAGTTAATGGAGAAAAATGGATTATTAGCAAACCTGCAGCTGACAAACTATCTTATCAGGATAAAAAAGTAGAGATTATTGAAGAAATTTCTGGAAAATCTTTAATTGGAAAATATTGCAAAGCATTACATAAAAAAGGTGAACTGCCTATTCTTCCATTCAAAGGATGTAAACCTGAAATTGCAACCGGAGTAGTATTTTCAGTTCCAAGCTCTGCACCTTATGATTATTTAGCATTAAAAGAATTACAAGATTCTCCACAACTTTGTGAAAAATATGGTCTGGATCATGCAAAAATAAAAACAATACAACCCATTCCTATTATTGAATCTGAAGGTTTTTCTGGAGAATCAGCAAAAGAAATATGTGCTCATATGAAGATTACAAGTGTGCAACAAGATAAATTAATCGAAGAAGCAACAAAAGAGATTTACAAAGTAGAGTTCTATACTGGAAAACTTTTGAAAATATGTGAAAAGTATGCTGGGAAATCTGTACAAGAAGCACAAAAAAAAATTGTTGAAGACCTAAAAAAAGAAAATAGAGCAGATATTTTTTATGAAACTTCAAGAGCTGCTAAATCTAGAGATGGCGGAGAAATTGTTGTTGCTATTATGGATAATCAATGGTTCTTGGATTTCAATGCAAAGGGGTGGAAAAAAGAAGCTTCACAATGTCTAAAATCTATGGATATAGTTCCAGACAAATATAGAAAACAATTTGAAGATGTTTTTGAGTGGTTGGATAAAAGACCTTGTGCAAGATTAAGAGGTATTGGTACACAACTTCCATTTGACAAAAAATGGGTTATAGAATCATTATCAGATTCAACAATTTATATGTCATTATATTCTATTCAAGATAAAATTAAGGGATTAGGAATTAAAGGTGAACAACTAACACCAGAATTTTTTGATTATGTATTTTTAGGCAAAGGAAAAGTTGAAACTCTAGAGAAAAAATTAAAAATAAAAAATTTAAAATCTGTTCGTAATTCGTTTAATTACTGGTATCCTATGGATCACAGACATACATTTCCTCCACATCTAGCTAATCATTTATCTTTCATGATTTTTGCTCATACTGCTTGTTTTGATAAAAAAGATTGGCCTAAGAAAATTTCATTTCATGGATTGATAATGTCCGAAGGAATGAAAATGTCAAAGTCAAAAGGAAATGTTGTTACATTAATGAAATTAAACAATGATTTTGGAGCTGATAGTTTTAGAGCATTCTTGTGCAATTCTACCAGCATTGATGGAACCATGAATTGGCAGAGTGAAGAAGTTGTTAGAATGAAGAATAATGTTGAACATATCTTTGAAATATTATTAGAAATGTCTAAGAATAGAAAATCTTCTGAAATTAAAGATAAAGCATTTATTTCAAAGATTGAGAGTTTGACAAAAAAAGCTACAGAAAGTATTAATGATATGAATTTAAGAAATTATAGTAATGTAGTTTTATATGATTTCATGAAAGAAT
>CAYHOR010000059.1:0-5090 GCA_964358235.1 Candidatus Woesearchaeota archaeon | reverse complement strand
AAAAAGTAATCCTTAAACAGAATTATAGATCTACTAAAAAAATAATTAAAAATGTAAACAATATAATTGATTCTCTAACTCTAAAAATAGACAAAAAATTAGAATGCACTAGAAAAGAAGGTGAAGATCTTATAATAAGAGGTTTTTATAATTTTGAAGAAGAACAAGAATTCATTGTTGAAAAAGTAAAAAAATTATTATCTAAAGGAGAAAACCCTGAAGATATAGCTATTTTATTCAGAACAAATTATATAGGAAAACAAATTGAACGAACGTTTAGAAAGAAAAAAATTCCGTGTTATTTATCTCGATCTGTTGGGTTTTTTGAAAGAGAAGAGATTAAAGATCTTTTAGCATTTTTAAGGTTAAAAGTAAATTCTAATTCTGAATTAGATTTTGAAAGAATACTTAATTTGATGGAAGGAATAGGAAAGGCTAAAGTTGAAAAGTTGAAAGAATTTGCGAAAGGAAATAAAATACCTATAAGAAATACTTTAAATGATTCCAAAATAAATCCTAAATTAAATGAAACTCTTAATAAATTAAATGAATTATTAGCAAATGATAAAGTTAATCCTATCAATTCTTTTTTAAATTTCTTTAATTATAAACAAATGATAAATAAAAAATATAATTCTGAACCTAAAAAAATTGAAGATAAAATGGAGAATATAAATGTAATGATAGAATTATTTGAAGAATACGATCCTAGTACAAAAGGACTAAACAATTTTTTAGATAGTCTTATTGAAATCGGAAAAAAAGAAAAGGGAACTGGGAAAATTGTTCTGACTACAATCCATAGTGCTAAAGGTCTTGAATGGAAATATGTTTATCTAGCTAGCTGCAATGAAACTATATTACCTTTTTATAAAACTCAACTAACTAAAACTAAAAAAGAAGATGAACTGAGATTATTTTATGTAGCTGTTTCAAGAGCCAAGGATTTGTTAACTATCTCATATTCTAAGAATAATAATTATCAAGATTTTGAGAAATCTCAATTCTTAGATATTATTGAAGGAGATTTTAAAGAATAATTTGTTGTCACATAGACTGAGCAAAGCGACTATTATATAAATCTCTCAATAATAATATCTATATGTCATTCATACTCATATATGTTACACATGAAAATCAAGAAAACGCAGAAAAAATAATTAACCATCTACTAAAAAACAAACTTATAGCCTGTGCCAACTTATTTCCAATAACTAGTTCATATTGGTGGAAAGGTAAAATCCAAAATTCTAAAGAAATTGTTTCTTTACTAAAAACTAAAAAAGAAAACTGGGAAAAAGTTAAACAAGAAATAATAAAAATTCATCCTTATGAAACTCCTTGTATAATTAAAATTAGTGTAGAAGCTAACGAAGACTATGAATCTTGGATAAATAAAGAAATAATATAAAAAGAAAAGCTTATAAGGTAATAACACCATAATATTATGGTATAAGTAACATGAAAGAAATAACTATAATAAAAATATTGTTGGAAAATAAAACTAAAGAACTAAACATAAGTCAAATATCAAAATTAATAAAAATGGATTACAAAAATGTTCATAATATAATCCAAAGATTAAATAAAAATAATATATTAAAATTAACACCATTTGGAAAGTCTTTCAAAGTAGAAATAATAAATAAAATTCATCCAATAATTTTTGAAGCATAATATTCCAGGAGAGAAGAAATCCTAAAAAATAAGAATATTAGTCTACTTTTAGATTTTTTTAAAGATTTTCAATCCAAGTTGTATGTGATGTTACTATTCGGAAGCTATGCAAAAAAAACACAATCAAAAGAATCTGATATTGATTTGATGTTTATTGCACCAGATAGCGATGAAAAATTCGAATCAAAAATTAGAAATATTGCAAGAATAATTCCTTTAAAATTACATATTAATGTGTTCAAGGAAAGTGAATTTAAAGCTATGAAAAATTCAAAAATTTTAACAGTAGGACAAGAGGTAATTAATTCTAATATAATCCTTTATGGAATAGAAAATTATTATGAGTTGATAAAATGATTGATAAAGAAAGAAAAGTTGAAGCAAAGAAAAATTTTGATAATTTCTTAAGAGAAGGATTAATAATTAAAAGGAAAGATGAACTTGCAAAAATAAAATATCTAGAAAATGCAGAATTATCATTAAAAGTTGCAAATGAATTATTAGAAAGTATAAACAAACCTTATTTATGGATAATTGTAATTTCTTATTATGCAATGTTTTATTCTGCTAATGCAGTTTTACTAAACTTAGGATACAAAACTCAAGATAAAATAGTCCATAAAGTAACTAATGAAGCTTTAATAGTCTTAGTTCTGGAAAAATTAAAAAAAGAATTAATTGAAGATTATGAAATAATTAAAGAAGATGCAATGGAGATAGCTTCAATTAAAGCTGAAAGTCTTATAGAAGATTATGAATCAGAATTAGGTAAAAGATCACAATTTCAATATAATATGTTAGAAGAAACAAAAGAAGCAAAAGCTAAAACTTCTATAAAAAGAGCTAATGAATTTGTATTTGAAATGAAAAAATTATTAAGTCTTAGCTAAGAAGTCATTTTACTTCTTATACTCTCTTAAAATAGCATCCAAAACTTTATTACATTTTTCTTGAGCATCTGATTCAGAACTATTTGGTAAAATATCCCAATATGAATCAACAGTAATCTCATTTTTTGTTTCTAACCAAAAATTACAATGACCATCTAATCCTGTATCATAAGTGACAACATCATTTCCATTCATTTTTGTCCAAATAGAAACAGTATCTCTTCTATCTTCATTTCTTTCTGGTTTAACAGTTTTATCATGATTAGAAACTAAAATAGTATATTTAACTCCGCCAATAACTAATCTTTGTTTAACTTGTTGTCTTTTTAAATATGTATTCTGTCTATTAATAACTTCGTTTCCATTAGCAATAACATAAGCTGCAATATCTCTTGATTTTTTAGCTTTTTCTAAATTTAATTCATCAGAATCTGCAGTTGAAACTAAAGGATATCTAATATTTCCAGTAGCTGGAGTTGTATATGAGTCTTCAGAAATTTCTGGAGCTTTAACAGATATTTGTTCAATAGGTTCTTCAGTGGAACACTCTTCTGTTTTAACAGGTTCAACACTGTTGCATCCAACTGCAAAAATTAATGATAATAAGCCATTTTTCATAGGATTTTAAGATTTTTAATCATTTAAATAGTTTTCTATTGTTACTACTAATGAGAAGTTATAAGAATAAACCTTAAAATAATATTTATTTTTTAAAATTTAAAATGTTAAATATAATATAAATAAATTAAATAAGTTTTGATGAAACTTTTCCAAAAAGATTCAGTCGCAACCACAACAGCATCCGCATGAACTTTTCTTCTTTGCAGTTTTTTTTACAGTTTTCTTTTTTGCAGCCATATCAATACCTCCATATTTTTTAAGGTTTTTTCCTATGTAAAATTATTCCTAAAACAAAACAAATCAAAACAATAATATGAGTTATAGTGCAATATGGGCATAATGCTCCAATTAAAAACTCAGCTCGTATATAATACGCAACGAACAAAACCCCTAATATATTCCATATTAATACTAATAAATTCCATTTTCTATCTTTGAAAGATAAATAAACAAAACTCATCATAATTACAAACCATAATCCGCCCCATGCACCTAAGGGTACATTTAATATATTTGCATACTCACTATTTCTAGCTAAATCACAGGAGAAGAATGAAGTCGCTTCACATAAATAACCATCATTCTTTAAAAAATAATCTTGAAACAAATAAATAGAAATTCCTAATCCAATTATTCCTAAAATCATTAATAAAATCCTAATATTTCTCCCTTTCATTGCACTTCTAAATTTCCAAGCTTTTATAAAGATTTTGAAAGATAATAATTTTATGAATACTCAAACATTAATCAAAGTAATTAATATCTTACAACACGAAGTTAAATCCTATAAAGTTCCTATAATCACGTTAATGGCTCAAACTAGAAGGGATCCTTATAGGGTTTTAATAGGTACTGTTTTATCTCTTAGGACTAAAGACGATGTTACAGCAAAAGCTTGTGAAAGACTGTTTGTCAAAGCTGATAGTCCTGAATTGATGGTTAAACTAAACAATATTGAACAGTTAATCTATCCAGTAGGTTTTTATAAAACTAAAGCTAAAAACATTAAACTAATCTCAGAAATGTTAATAAAACAATATAATTCTAAAGTTCCGGATGAAATTGATGAACTTTTAAAACTCCCTAATGTTGGTAGAAAGACTGCTAACTTGGTTTTGATAGAAGGTTATGACAAACCTGGCGTTTGTGTGGACATTCATAATTTTCGCATTTTAAATCGCCTAGGATATCTTAGATCAAAAAATCCTGAAGAAACTGAATTCTCGATTAGAAAAAAACTTCCGCAGCAATATTGGAAATCATTAAATTACATCTTAGTGGCATTTGGTCAAAATATTTGTGTTCCAGTTTCGCCTAAATGTTCAATCTGTCCAGTATCAAAATATTGTGAAAAAGTTAATGTAAAAACTTCTAGATAGGTGTTAATAAAATTGTAGTAGAAATCCCATGATTAACTCTTCTTGTTATATATTCATATTTTCCTCTTTCTTCTCTTTCAATTTTCAGTTTTGTCTTTATTCCCGTCTGGGTAAATACTCCGAAGCTCTGCTTCGATAGGGGTGGACACGGCATTTGCCCGCGCAGAGTTTAAATAGTAGATTTTCTTGTATTAAAATATGCAACGAACAGTGAGTCTGGTTATTCCAAAAAGTCAAGAATTGTGTGAAACTATTCATAGTTATAACTCTGTTGTGAATGAGCATATTGACTGTTGTATAAAGAACGAAACTTTGTCTAAAAATAAACTTCATAATTTGTTGTACAATGAAATAAGAATAAAATCTCCTAATTTTCCATCTGCCTTGATTCAAAATGCTAGAGATAATGCTGTTGAGATGTTAAAAGGCAATAAATGTAATCCAAATACTAAGAAACGAA
Source organism: Candidatus Woesearchaeota archaeon (assembly GCA_964358235.1). GTDB lineage: Archaea > Nanobdellota > Nanobdellia > SCGC-AAA011-G17 > GW2011-AR17 > JAGVZZ01. The sequence continues at coordinate 63 of CAYHOR010000059.1, read as the reverse complement.
TGGATTCATCAATTAGATTTGATTTACGAACTGCAAAAGTATTTTTAGAATCTGGAGAATTAC
>CAYHOR010000058.1:0-5091 GCA_964358235.1 Candidatus Woesearchaeota archaeon | reverse complement strand
GCAAACATAAACGTGTAACCTTCTCCATTAAATGAACTATCATCCTTCAACACATAAATAATAGTAATAATATCATAAGGTACATATTCTATGTTAGACAACCCTTGCCCTAACAAAAAGTTCAAATCTACAAAATCAGGATTGTTAATATCATTTCTTACAATATTGCTGGCAACAGTATTCATATTATACAAATTTACATCCAAACTAACATCATAAGAATCACTTAAAGTGTAAACATTATCTCCAGCAGTAACAACTAATGGATAATCCACACCAACATCAACTGAACCATCATTTATACTTGAAACAACATTCATATCAGAAGCATCAATTGTATAAGAGAACTGTTCTAAATCAATGCATCCAGTAGATAATATTTTAATATAATCATTTAACTCATTCTCCATGTCAGCAGTAGAAACAGTCAAATCTCTGCCTTCATAATAATAGTAAGCTATTCCAACATTATTTTCAGGATCATAAAAAGCATTTGAAGGTAAATTATAATAACCTCCGGTTAAACCTAAACCAATAACAGCATTTTTAGAACTGATATCAATGCACTCCTGCACATGATCAACAATTTCTTGAATTTCCGACGGATAAGCTAACTCTTCACTCACGCTAACTCCAAAAATATCATCTTTAAAATAAATACCAACACCAACCAAAACTAAAATTACTAATCCAATAATAACAAATAAAGTAAACTGCCCTCTCTTTTTCATTAATAATTATTACACTTCAATATTTTATAAACTTTCCTAAAAATTTTTAGAAGACTTTATAATATTTTTTTGTATTTGTTTATCTAATTTTTCTGGAACAATACCTTGTTCTACAAGCAGACTTCTAACTTTTTGAATATTTTTTACATGTTCATCAGTTATTTTTCCTTCGCCTTGCAAATACGCTCAAAAGATTTTTAATTCTTGTAAACCCACATAATATTTCTTACTTAATTTTTTTAAACTAACCTAGCCTGTTTAAACTGCCCAACCAACTCTTCAAATATCAAGCCTTCTTTTTTAATAAAATCTAAATCTACAGAATAATTATTTCCTTTAGACTTCTTTAATTTGCTTGCTTCAATAAACCACCAGCCTCTATTGTCAAACTTTACAGCAATCCAAGCCTCAGCACCAAACATTATTGAAAACTGAATTAACTCTTCAATCTCTTTATGATCAAAATATTTTTTATCATCACCAACAGCCTTGCACTCAATAGCTAACATTCGCTTCCCATCGCCAGCCAACAAATCCGGCGCTGGTCTAGTAGTACTTCCTGAACCTGCAACTCTGACTACAGCACCAAACTCATCCCAAAGCATATGAAACAATTCTCTTTCACTATTAGAACCCTTAGCTTTTTTGTTTTTAACCATATAATATCATAAGTAAAACTTCTATTTAAACCTCACGACCATTTGCCGTGTCCACCCCTAAAAAGATTATAGATTATCCCAACCGCAGAGTAGTTTGGTATTGATGATAAATAAAAAAATAATAAAATTAAATATCTCTAGATTGAATTGTACTTCTTTTATTTGCTTTAGCTCTTTCACAAGCTCTTTTGATTAAAGCAACAACTTCTTCGTTTAAAGCTTCTGCAAAATCTCCAGAAACATTCATATCTTCAGCCAATTCTTTTATTTTGCTTCTTACAACAACCATTTCTGACATTTTATTTTCCTCCGAATAATTATTACTAATTTTAGAAAATAGGACTTTTTAAACTTTTCTTACTCCTTAAATTTACAAAAGGAAATTATTTAAATAACAAAAATAATAAAATAAGTATGAGACCAGAAGCAGAAAGATGGTTCTTGCAGGCAAAAGAAGAACTAGAAGTAGCAAAAGTAGATTTTCAAGCAGAAAAATGGTTTGCATCTGCCTTTTGGTGTCAACAGTCTATAGAAAAATCATTAAAAGCCTTATTTATAGTAAAAAAAAAAGAATCAGCTGGAACAACCCATTCTTTAACATTTCTAGGAAGAGAACTTGAAGTTCCTAAAGAATTTAATACATTTCTTAAAGAATTGAATCAAGAATATTATATTTCAAGATATCCAGATGCTACTGATGACATTCCATACAAAGCATATAACTCTAATCAAATAGAAGAATATATTGAAAAAAGCGAGAAACTTATACTATGGGTAGAGCAACAACTAAAGAAGTAGTAAAAGAATTAAAAAAACTGAAAATACAAATTTCAAAAAAAAATAAAATAGATAAAATGCTGTTGTTTGGTTCAAGAGCTAGAGGAGATGAACTCTTAACAAGTGATGTTGATTTGTTAGTTGTTTCTAAAGATTATGAAAATATCCCATTTAGAAAAAGAGCATTTGAATTCTTTGATCATTGGTTACTTCCAGTAGATTTAGAAGTAATTTGCTACACCCCAGAAGAATTTAATAGAAAAAAAAAAGAAATTGGATTGGTTCAAATGGCTGTAAAACAAGGAAAATTAATTTAACTTCAGGACTACAACATCATATACCCAATTACTAGTGCTGACATTTCTTTCTTCAACAATTTTATAATGTTCAAGGTTCAGTTTTAACAATACTAACGTCGGAGCTATAAAAACAACACAAGATTTCTTTTTCATAATAAACTCTAACTGATGAAACAATTCTTTATACAATTTTAAAACATCTTTTTCAGGATTTGTTTTAGAAGGATAAGGTACAGCTGATACTACAAGATCTATTTCAGACTTACCAAATTTTGTATCCAGCCATTGCGTTTCAATTCTAGAAATATTAATTTCTTTTCTTACACCTGCTAATTGTGAATTAACTTCAACAGCTCTCACATTGGGAAATAATCCATCTAATGCAAATATTTTTCCTTTTTTATATCTTGCAGCTTCAATTATAAAAACACCATCTTTAGAAAAAGGATCTAATAATACTTTCTTTCCATTGTATCCAGAAAGCCTAACTAATGCATAGGATATACAAGCATTTATCGACTGGTTATTAATTTTAACTCTATATTCTCTCTTTGACAATAACTCTGGAGTCTTATCAATTCCAACAAATATCTTTCTACCAACAATATCTACAAACACAATAGTCTTAGGATTCTTTAAATCTACATTTCCTTTGAACTTGAATCCTACTCTAGATTCAACATCTTTTGAAATAAATTCATCATTATCAAAAACTGAACTACTCACCCTAAAAGGACTTTCAACTTCAAAATCTTTTACGTCCTCTAAATATTCACACTCCTGCTTGAATTCATAAACTTTTATTACACTCTGAGTCTTGGAAATAAACTTTTCAATATCCTTAGACTCGAATAAAACTCTCCCAGGAGCCGCAACTTTTGAATTAACTTTTAATAGTTCTTGGATTTCTAATTGAGTAATGTCCTCTAATCCTCGTGCACAAATAGCTATATATTTCATTTTGCTAAGTAAATATTATTTTTTGCCTCCAAAATTGTTATATTAACTAAATCATCAAAATTCTTATTACAATTTTCTATTGATACACATCTATTTCTACCAACACCAATCATTTGTCCATCAAACCATCCCTTGCAAACAACTCTTAATTTGACTTTCTCTCCTTTCTTAAATACTTCTTCAACTCTCTTCATTCTTTTGACTTCAACATCATTCGCAGTTAATTTTAATTTTATATTAAATTCTTTCTCCCATTTTTCTAATTGATTATAAAACTTCCACCAAGTTAAAGGTTTAACTCCTTTTATTTGCCGTGAATAAGAATAAATTTCATACTTTTGTATTCCTAAATCACAATTTAATTCTTTTGCTAATAAAATTATTTTAGGAATTTCTAAATCATTGACACCTGGAATCCAAACTGGACATAATCTAACTTTTATTTTGTCTGTTAAATATTTTTTAAGATTCTCTAAAGCACTATCAATGCTATAACAATTAACTCCGGCTAATTCTTTTGCTAATTTATCATCTAAAGCATGTATTGAAAAATTAACTAAATCTAAATCTAATTTTTTATATAACAAACCATTAGTCTGCATAGATATTTTTTTTATGCTATTTATTTTTCTTAATCCTAATATTAATTCTTCAATTTTTGGATAGCATAAAACTTCACCGACAGAATCCAAGTTAATTTCTATATCTCCACTCTTGTAATCTACAATTTTGTCAATTTCCTCTAACAAATAATCAACATCTACTTCGTAACTAACCTTATGTCGTGTAGAAAATGCACCGCTATCAACAGAACAAAAAGGACAATTCAAATTGCATACTGAAGTAGGTCTCACTTGCAAAAGATTTGTGCCACGGTCGATAACGCCAAAAGCTATGCATCCCATTAAAGGAATTTCTCTTCCTACTTTGATTAACATAAAATAATTTATCTCTCGGGGTTATTTAAACCTTACCAAAAACTATATAAAGAGAATTTAGACTTCTTAAATTCGATAGCGGGATGGGGCAGGGACTTTAAGGTTAGCTTTAAATCGCCAAATCAGGAGTGCCTGCCGGGCTCATAACCCGGACGATGTCAAGGAATTGACGTCGAGGTAAAGGTCGGTGGAAAGTCCATCACCAAAAATGAGCTTGCCGAATTCAAATCCACCTCCCGCTATTTATAATCTTTTAAAAATATTCTACTCAATGAAACAAAATATTTCAAAAAAAGAATGGGGATACTTAGTTGGATTATATTATGGAGATGGATATATAAATTATCATAAAAAATCAAGGCATTACACAATAGAATTTTTTCTAAATTCAAAAAATTTTAAGATTATATGCTACAAAATCAAAAAACTAAAAATCAAATTACAAAATCACTAAATATTCTTTTCAACAAAAATATTATCTTTAGATTTTACTAAACCTAACTTCTCGTAAACTTAAATATACCTAGAAGCTATCTCAGGGATAAATCCCATGAGCGTTACGCTTCTAGATTATTCATTATCTCTAAACTCTATCATTGATTTCATAGTTTGAGATATACGGCTGGTTTACAGCAGCCTGCCCAAAGAAGATTATGTATCCTCTTCGAGAAATGTTCTTGCTCGCATTCAAATCTGCATGGCATTGAAAACCACATTCTTTGCAATG
>CAYHOR010000057.1:0-5109 GCA_964358235.1 Candidatus Woesearchaeota archaeon | reverse complement strand
CCACCATTGCAGTTCCCAGAGTTACCTAAATCTGTTCCTGCTTTCGAACCCCAAGGAGGGTTTGAATATGGAGATGCAGAACAAATCAAGAGTGCTATCTCTCTACAATCTATGAGATCATCTATGCCAGAAAATTTTAGTGGTAATGAAAAACCTTTATTCGTTAAAATTGAAAAATATAGAGATGTAGTAGAAACTTTAAAGAAATTAAAGACTAGGCTAAACGATGCAGATACAATTTTGTCTAAGTTACAAGATTTAAGAGAAGAAGAAAATAGAGAACTTGCAGCATGGCAAAGTGATCTTGAGAGAGTAAGAAATCAATTAATGGATATTGATAAAAATCTTTTTGAATAAAATGACAAGCAAGAAAAAAACAGAAAGTGTTCATGTACGTTTAGATTCTCCTATTGCAAAAAGAAGGATGATTTTACAAACTACTATAGATTCTGTTGCTTTGCTAAAAAGGTATGAAAATATCAAACGAATAAAAGAAGAAAAAGAAAAAGGGCATGAAGAATTTAAAAAGGTTTTAAGAAGTATTAATTTTTTGGTCAAACAAATAAAAATGCAGGATCTTCCATTAGATTCTGATGATCTTAAAAAATATAAAGTTAAAACAAAGAAAGAGCCTAGTTTAGTTCAACCAATTGTTAAAAAAATAAAGAAAGTTGTTGGTAAGCAAAAAGAAGAAAAAAAACCAATGCTTGACAGACAATTGGATGAATTGCAAAGAAAGTTACAGAGTCTTTAATTTTTTTTTTAGATAAATTTTATAAACTTCAATTTTAATATTTAATCTATGATTCCAGACAAGGAAATTAAAAAACAATACAAGCCAGTATTTTGGAAAAACCCTGAGAAATATTATGCTACAGAAATTTTAAAAGAAGAAAATTTCAAAAGAGCTATTTGCCCAAAATGTAAAAAACCTTTTTGGAGTATCAATTCTAGAAAAACTTGCGGTGATGCTGCTTGTTCAGGTGAAGGATTTGGATTCATTGGAAAAAGCCCTGCTGCAAACAAATTAGAATATACTGAAGTTTGGAAAAAGTTTTCTACAATGTTCAAAAAGTTTGGTTACACTCCTATTGATAGATATCCTACTGTTGCTCGTTGGAATCCTACAATGGACTACACGAACGCATCAATTGCTGCGTTTCAGCCTTATGTTATTTCTGGAGAAGTTCAGCCTCCGGCTAATCCGTTAGTAATACCACAATACTGTTTGAGATTTGGTGATACTGACAATGTTGGAATTACAATGTCTCATCATACAGGATTTGTTATGATTGGACAGCACATGTTTGTTGCACCAGAAAAATGGAACCAGAATGAAGTTTTCCGACATATGTTAGAGTGGAATGTCAAAGGATTAGGATTGAAAAAAGAAGATATGACTTTCCACGAAGATGCGTGGGCTGGTGGTGGAAACCTTGGATGTTGCATGGAGATGTTCTCCAAAGGTTGTGAGTTATGGAATCAAGTTTACATGTTATATGAACAAACTAATTCTGGTGTAAAAGATTTGAAGATAAAAGTTTTAGATATGGGATTAGGTATGGAAAGAAATGCGTGGTTCTCTCAAGGTGTGCCGACATCGTATGATGCTGTATTTCCTGCAGTGTTGAAAAATCTTAGAGTGAAGACTGGATTAAAGTATGATGAAAAAGTTTTAAACAAATATACGCCGTATGCGTCTCTTTTGAATAATGATGAAACTGAAGACATGAACAAGGCTTGGAAAGAAGTTGCTAAACATATGGATATGAATGCAAAAGAGTTGAAAGAGTTTATGTTACCTTCAGCAGGGTTGTATTCTGTTGCCGAGCATATGAGAAGTGTTTTAGTTGTTTTAAATGATGGAGGATTGCCATCAAATGTTGGTGGTGGATATAATTTAAGAATGCTTCTTAGACGAGCATTAGGGTTTGTAGATAAATACCAATGGGATGTTGATTTGTTTGAAGTATGTGAATGGCATGCAAAAGAATTGAAACCATTGTTTCCAGAATTAAAAGATAATTTAGAAGATATCAAAAAAATATTAGAAGTTGAAAAAAATAAATATAATAATACTAAGTTAAAGAATTCAAAGATTATTGCAGGGTTGAAAGAAATCAACACTGAGAAATTGATAGAGCTGTATGATTCCCAGGGAATTAGTCCAGACATGATTCCAAATGTAAAGATACCTGATGATTTTTATGCCAAAGTAGCTGAGAGGCATGAGAAGAAAGAACAGAAAGGTGCAACTGTAAAATTAGATTCAGTAAATATTGGAACTATTGCTGATACGAAGGCGCTGTATTTTGATGATTACAAATTATTGAATTTCAAAGCGAAGGTTTTGAAAATTATTAATGATATTGTAGTATTGGATCAGACTGCATTCTATCCTACTTCTGGTGGGCAGATGCATGATTTAGGGAAGATTAATGGATGTGTTGTAGAAGATATTTGGAAGCAGGGTTCTGTTATATTACATCGAGTTAAAGAAATTAATTTTAAAGAAAATAGTGTTGTTGAATGTTCTATAGATGAGAAAAGAAGAATACAGTTAGCACAGCATCATACTGCTACACACATTATAAATGCAGCTGCACGTTCAGTTTTAGGTAAACATGTTAATCAAGCCGGTGCGTTCAAAGATGTTGACAAAGCTAGGTTAGATATTACTCATTATGAAACTTTGACTGAGAATGAATTGGCGTTGATTGAAGATGAAGCAAACAAGATTATTAATAAAAAAATAATAATTGAAAAGAAATTTTATTCTCGTAATGAAGCTGAAAAATTATTTGGTATGGCTATTTATCAAGGTGGAGCTGTTCCTGGAAAGAGTTTAAGGATTGTTAATATTTCTGGAGTAGATGTTGAAGCTTGTGGTGGAACACATGTTGATAATACCAAAGATGTTGGTACTATTAAGATTCTTAATGCTACAAAAATTCAAGATGGGATTATAAGAATTACTTTTGTTGCTGGAAATGCAGCTTTAAAAGAAGAAAAATATGTAGATAATACTTTAACAGAATTGGCTAAGTTGTTAAGTTGTTCTCATGAAGAAATTCCTGGAAGATGTGAAGAGTTGTTTGTTCTTTGGAAGGATGTTGTAAAGAAGAAGAAAGATGTTGATTTATCTTTGAAATCAAGTAAGAAATTTTCTGGAGATATTTTATTGGAAGCTGCTAAAGTTTTGAAGACGCAGCCAGAGCATGTGTTGAAGACTGTAAAGAGGTTTATGAAAGAGATTGGAATTTGAATTTACTTATTCTTAACTTTCAAATACATCCAAATTGCTGGTATATTAAAAACAAAGCTGAAACTAAAAAGGCCATACCTGTAAATGACCAAATAATACCTAAACCAAAGTATTTAACAAGAGTTGAACCTAATATTCCAGAAATAATTATACCTGCTGAGGCAATAGATAATGAGATTGCATTTAAATCATGTACTTTTTTCCCTTGTTTATTTTCTTTTAATAAATCAACAAACCAAGCATCAAATGAACCAGAAGTTAGAGTAAAAAAGAATCCCCATAAAAAAAATAGTATACAAATTAAATAAAAATTATTTACGAAACCTACACTCATTAATGTAATTCCGGATAGTAAAAAACCAAGAACAACTGAAAATTTTCTTCCATAAATATCTGCTATTGCTCCAGTAGGAATCTCAAAAATAATTACTGCTAAACTATACATAGCATATAAAATTCCAATTTGTGTTAATGAGAACCCAAGATATAAAAAGTAAAATATTCCAAATAATGGATATAAAAATAATACTTCACAAAAAAAAGTTTTTAAGTAAAAAGGCCACATTAATTTTAATTCATACTTCTCAACTATTTTCATTTGTTATAATCATAAATAGAGATTTATTAATGTTTTTACAATAAACCTTTAATCTTACTCAAAAAGACTTTAGCAAAATTTATAGATTTTAAAATTAACTTCAGATTTAACATAGCAAGTAAAATTATATTTTCTGACTTAAAATTTTACCTTTATCGACGCCGAGGACGGGACTTCCCGTGTTAAACACTTTTGAACCCGTATAACACTGGGTAAGAGTGTTAACTGGATCTTAAGTCCAGCGCTTTCACCAGACTCAGCCACCTCGGCTTTGTCGAAAGGCTTTTATATCACAATTAACTTCCAATCCTTACTGGGTTAGAGTGTTAATTGGATTTTGTCCAGTTTTCTGGACTTATTTATTCTTAAGAAAAATTTGTTTAATAAAACTTCATATCAAAAAACTGAAAAACTTTCGGAATTATTGAAAATTTTACATAAGCAAAATGTTTATTAATTAACTTTCTCTAAAAATGTTATGGAAATAAAACTTACAACAAAACCAAAAAGTCCAATAATAATCGAAGGCTTCCCAGGATTGGGTTTAATAGGAACTATTGTCACAGAATATTTAATTAAACATTTGGGAGCTAAACCAATAGGATATATTAGTTCTACAAATATTCCGCCTATGGTTGCTATTCATGAATCAAGAGTAGTTCAACCATTAGAGATATTCTATGCAAAAAATAAAAATTTGATTATCTTACATGCATTGACTGATGTAAGAGGAATGGAATGGGAAATCTCTGAAGCATTGTCACAATTATGCAAAACTTTGAAAGTAAAAGAAGTTGTTAGCATTGAAGGAATATTAGGACAAAGTCAAGAAATAAATTTATTTTATTATACAGGTAATGCAAAAGCACAAAGCAAGTTTAACAAATTCAAAGCTACAGAACTAAAAGAAGGAATTGTTACTGGAGTTACTGCTGCAATGTTATTGAAAACTAAAGAGTTGAATTTTACAGGAATATTTGCAGAAACACATTCTAAAATGCCAGACAGCAAAGCTTCAGCAAAAATCATCGAAATGTTAGATAACTATCTTAGTTTAGGTGTTGATTACAAACCTTTAGAACAAGCTGCTGCAGATTTCGAGAAGCAATTACAAGGTTATGTTGACAAAATGAAAGATGCTTCAAAGAAAACTGAGGATAAAGCTGCCAACTATGTAGGTTAATTTTTTTATATTATTTTGAAAAATTTTCGGAAAATCCTAGTAAACCTTTATTAAACATTTTTT
>CAYHOR010000056.1:0-5128 GCA_964358235.1 Candidatus Woesearchaeota archaeon | reverse complement strand
TGTTTTTTCATTCTCTAGATTATGGATTGTAAACTCAAAAGAGTATTCTTCATTGAGATTAATTTCATTTGGAAGGTTTTGGTGGTCTTCAAAGTATAATTCTGTAAAAGATTCTGTAGTTTTTGTAGTAAATATCAATACTAATATTACAATAATGCCTATAATTGAAATTGCGATTAGTATATTATAAAGTGTATCTTCTTCCATGAGTTTTGGGAGTTTTTCGAGAGTTTATATAGGTTACTATCCTGAAAATTTTCCGGTTTTAAGGCACAAATCTTTATAAAAAATAAATTAAGATATTGCAAATATAGAAAAGTTTATATATAAAATATATTGTAATATTAAAATGTATTGTAGGAGTTTAATATGGAAGTAGCAATAACAAAAATGTCAACAAATGGACAAATAGTAATTCCGTCTGAAATAAGAGAAGATGCAGGTTTGAAACCTTCAACAAAATTTATTGTTTTTAATCAAGGTGGAAATATTCTTCTCAAACAAATAAATAAGGAAAAACTTGCAGAAGATATGGAATTAATAGAAAAGATTCAAAGAAGTGAAGAACAAATAAATAAAGGAAAATTTACAAAAGTAGATGATTCAATGTCCGATGATGAGATAGATGAAATTTTAATGGAGTAGTTATGGAAATCATTTTTTCAGAAGAGTTTAGAAAAGATTTTAAGAAAATTAAAGATAAGAATACAAGAGTAAAAATAATTAAACAATTGAAAAAACTTGCTGAAATGCCAGAAGCTGGAAAACCATTAAGATATAATCTAAAAAATCATAGAAGTATTCGTGTTGCTCCTTTTAGAATTATTTACAGAATCGAAGAAAATAAAATAATTATCAATTGTTTTGATCATCGTGGATGTGTTTATGAATAGTTTCTGAAAATTTTCCGGTTTTTTGTAAGAAAACTTTATTAATTCGTAGTACAATTGCAATACAATGGCAATGAAGACAATTCAAGTAAGGCTACCTGAAAATATTATCAAAGACATAGAAAAAGAAGTAAAAGAAGGAAATTATGAAAGCAAATCTGATTATATTAGAAGCAAATTAAAGTTTGAAAAAATTATAGACCAATTAATAGGCACAATGCCAAATAATGGTGATTCTGTTAAACAGATAAGAGAATATAGGAAAAAGCATCCAATAAAGAGTTTTGAGGATATTAAAAAAATTAATGAATTAATAAAGTAATTTTTCAGGTTCAATTGCAAGAATATTATACTTTTTTGATTCTTGAATTAACAAATAGTCTCTTGTAATCAAAGCAACATTGATTCGCAAACATATAGCTATGTGAATACAGTCATTAGGACTTATAGAATAATTTGAATTAAATTCAATTGTCTTTGCAAAAGTGTAATCTTCTTTTGTAACATCGATAAGTATAATATTATTCAATTTTAAAACAGAGTTTATTTGTTCAGATTCAGTATGATTAAAAAGCTCGTTAATGACTATTTTTGAAATGATTAACTCTGAATCATTATGCTGTTTAAAAAAATCTTGCGCGTGCTTCCAGAACAAAACTTTTCCTTTAGTTTCTTTTTTAATTAGATTTAGCCAAATACATGTGTCAATATAATACTTTGGAGTCATAATTCTATTTTGTATAGAGTATATTTAAAAAACTTAACAGCAAATTCCTGAAAATTTTCCGGTTTTAAGGCACAAATCTTTATAAAAAATAAGACATTAACTAGGGGTGGACACGGCAAATGTCCGCGCAGCGCTTATATAAGGTAGAGCTTTAGGAGGAACTATGTCTAGACTATTGAAATCAATTAAATCAGGGAACTTCGAAGTTACTGTATGGGAAAATGAGAAAGATTTGGAAGAAGGTGGTATCATTGGATTCCAAACAGTTAGTTTAAGAAAAAGCTGGAGAGACAATAGTGGTACTTTCCGAGAACAGAGGTTAATCTTGCGAAAACAAGATTTAGAAAGAGTAGTTGTGCTTTTAAGAAAAACACAAGAGTATCTCTTATTGGAGGGAGAAGATGGCAAAAAAGGAGATGAGCATTGAGGATTTACCAGGCGTAGGTGCTGCAACTGCAGACAAATTAAGAGAAGCAGGATACAATTCATTAATGGCTATAGCTGTAGCTAGTCCAGGAGAATTAGTTGAAAGTGCTGGAGTAGGCGAAGCTGTTGCTAGAAAAATGATCAATATTGCTAGGAACAATTTAGATATGGGGTTTGTTTCTGGTGATGATTTGTTAAAGAAAAGAGAAACTATAATAAAAATATCTACCGGATCAAAAGCATTTGATGCAATAGTCAATGGAGGATTTGAGTCCGGTGGAATTACTGAATGTTATGGACAATTTGGATCTGGGAAATCTGCATTAGCGCATCAGTTAGCAATAAATGGATTATGTGTTAATGAAGATGGAGAACCTACTGCTTCAGTAGTATGGATTGATTCAGAAAATACATTCAGACCTGAGAGAATCAAAGAGATTTGTGAAAATAATAATATGGACCCTATAAAGATTTTAAAAAGTATAAAAGTTGTAAGAGCTTTTAATTCAGATCATCAGATGATGTGTGCTGAAAAGATTGAAGATTTAATGGAGAAAGAAGGATTAACAGTAAAATTAGTTATTGTAGATTCGTTGATGACACATTTCAGGAGCGAGTTTTGTATTACTGAGGATATGGAAGTTATTGGAAATCCAAAAGTAAAAAAAATTACTGAATATAAAGAAAATGATAAAGTTTTGACACATAAAGGAAGATTCGCCAAAGTAATTAATACTAGAGTTGAAGATTATGATGGAGAAATGGTAAAAATAAATCCCTGCTATGGCACTGAAGTTAAATTGACTCCAGATCATAGTGTCTTGGCTCTAAAATCAATAAGAACTTCTTGGTATAAGAATAAGTCTAAGTATTCATTTAGAGATCCAAATAATTATACCAAAATTATAGAAGGGAAAAATTTTTACAAACTTTATGAAGGTTATGGTCCAGATTGGATTATGGCTGGAACATTAGAAAAAGGAGATTACTTGGCTTATCCAATAATAAAAGAAGTCAAAGATGTTGAGTCAATAATGATTACGGATTATATTGATGCAACAAAATATTCTATCATAGGGAATAAGATTAAGTCTACAGATATTTACCATGATAAAGAGATTTATGAAAAAATTCTCAAAGAATATAAAATTAATCCGGCAAAAGGAGAGATGGTTAAGCTTTCTAAAAAGTATAAGCTTCCAATGTCCACCATTTCTCAATGGATTAATGGAAAACAAAATACTAGAAAATTATTAGATTTGGATATAAAAATTCCAATAACTGAGGAATCTATGAGACTTTTTGGTTATTATTTAGCTGAAGGTCATAACAATGATCATCAAGTAGTCTTTACATTCCACAAAAAAGAACAAGATTATATTAATGATGTAAAGAATTTGATGAAAAAAGTTTTTGGAATTGAGGCAAACAAGAGTAATATTAAAGATAATACATATAGAATTGTTTTCTCCAACAAAGTATTGGCTGAATTTTTTGCAAGTTTGTTAGGAAAAAGAGCTCCAAATAAACATATGCCAAAATGGGTATTATTCCTACCTGAAAATAAACAAAAAGAAATAATAGTAGGTCATTGGAGAGGTGATGGAACTACTTCAAAAGATGGATACAGGTTTGACACAACTTCAAGGCTATTGGCTGAGCAGATTAAACAAATTTTGTTGAGATTGAAAATATTATCCACTTTTAGAATAGATAATTGTGGAAGAGACATACCTAAATATATCATTGAAGTTTTTGGAAAACAAATTGATAAGATGGGTATAATCTTGGGAGAGAAAGAACATGAAGTCATTAAAAAACGATCTAATACATATAATCATGGTTGGATTGATGACAATTATGCTTTCTATCCAATTAGAGCAATTAACAAAGAAATGTTTAGTGGAAAGATTTATAATCTGGAGATTGAAGAAGATTCTTCATTTGCTCTGAATAGTGCAGTCGTACATAACTGCGGTAGAGGAACATTGGCAGATAGACAACAGAAGATAAACAAGCATATGCATACTTTAATGAAATTAGCTGATCAGCATAATTTAGTTGTTTATGTAACAAACCAAGTCATGTCCAAGCCTGATACATTCTTTGGTGATCCTACTGCTGCTATTGGTGGAAATATCGTGGGTCACAACAGTTGCACAAGATTGTATTTACGTCGAGGAAAGGCTGATACAAGAGTTGCTAAACTTGTTGACAGTCCTTACTTGCCAGATGCTGAAGCAATTTTTAAAATTAGTGAAAAAGGGATAATTGATGCAAAATAAGTCACGTTTTGTCGTGACCACACAAAAAGGACTTTCAGTCCATGAATTTTTTTATTTTTTTAGTATTTTTGTAATCTTTTTAATATCTCTAAAGTCTTTAAAACATATTTATCTTGAATATAAAATATTAATTCTGGTGTAGCTGTTAATAACTCATTGATAACAATATTGTTAATTGCAAGTTCTTTAGTTATAATTGCAAGAATTCCTCTTTCTTGAGAAGCTTTTTTATTAAACATAAGGCTTATTTCTGTTAATTCTTCAATTTTTGTATTTAATTTATAATCTTCTAAGACTTTATTGAATAGATTTTGATATTTTTGCTACAAGAAGATCTACTGACTTATTAAGAAGTGATAGATTCCGTTTTATTTCTACAGAAGATGGTCCTAGTATTCTTGGTTTAGTTCCATATGAGATTTATTCTTCTCCTAATCCAAATTCTTTCCCTTCGGAAATAATAGCAGATATTGCAGAACAAGCACGATTAATTCGAATATTCCAGCAAGTCCATAAAGATAGATTACTTAAAAAAGAAATTCCTGATGAAGTTTCATTAAACTAAATTTTGCAGAACATAAATCTTTAATTAATGAGAATATTTAATTTTATATATGAACTTAAGAGATATGATAGAAAACGTGAATTCTGAATCTACATTGAAAAGATTTTTACGAACTGAGCCACCTGAAAAAATATTGGCTTTAGCTGTTCGATATCCTTCTGGGAGAATTGAAGCTTATCAAGTTGACAAATTTGTTTTGAGACAAGATAGAAGTTTAGTATTACAGGGGAATTTA
>CAYHOR010000055.1:0-5169 GCA_964358235.1 Candidatus Woesearchaeota archaeon | reverse complement strand
AACAGAATATTCATTGCTAATTGGAAAAAATGAAACTATTCGAAATTTAATTAATTGTCGGGCTATATTTCAAATTAATCAAACACAAAGTGGCCAAACTTCATTGGTCCAGGCAGTATATATGAGGGTTGCACCATAACTATATACTCTAGTATCTAAAATATTTTTAAATACTAAGAAAAATAGGAAATAATATGACAAATGAACTACTTTTAGAATCACTAGATCCAGAAAAAACATATTTAATTGAAACTGAAGACAATAATTTTGTATTGCACTTGTTCAAAGGTGTATTCTATGCAAAAAAAGAAGCCAGCAAAGATCCTAGATATTGTTTGGTTACACAATTCAACGGAAAAAAATCTTACAAAGAAAAAGACTTAGAATTGGGGTCAGAATTTTCATATTACCACCCTAAATTAAATCGAGAAGTTTCTTCTGGCATTGTAAAAAGTATTGCTATACGTTAATAGTATTAACAGAAAGATATATAAACTAGTTGGATGTTAATAGTATTAACATGAAGGAATTACTAGAAAATATTCAAAGATTTTGGAGATCAGCATATCTAGTTTACAAAGATGAAGATTATACTTCTGCAACAATTCTTTACTTTAAATGCTTGTTTGGAATATTTGATTATATTATTTACTCCAAACAAAAATTAATACCAAAAGATCATACTCAAAGATTTGAAATATTAAAAGAAGATTATCCCAAATATTACTTGATTTTAGACAAATTATTTCAAGTTTACAGAGATGCATATACAAATAAAATAAATAAAGAAAAATGTGATGAGGTTGTAAAAAATGTACTTCAAATTGCAAAAGAACAAGGAATTGAATTCAAAAGTCAATAAATTTTATAAAAAATATAATAAAGAAATATTAGATATTTTATTATTTGGCTCAGCAGTAAAAGGAAAAGATAAACCTAAAGATCTAGATATTTTAATTTTATTTAAATATAAAGAAAGTTTGGAAATTACTCAGGAATTAAAGATAGAATTAAAAAATTTTAATCCAGAAATTACAATTAAAACTTGGGACTCATTAAGAACTCCAAACTTTCAAGCCAGAGAAGCATTCTTATCAGAATCATTCAGCTTGATCAAACAGGAATATTTGTCAAAAACATTAGGTTTTCAAAACATTACTCTATTTAAATATGAACTTAAAGGGCTTACATCTTCAAAACGAGTTTCATTCCAATATGCTCTTTATGGCCGAGATAAAAAGTCAGGAATTGTAAAAGAACTGTCTCTTGCTAAATTTTCAGATTCAGTTATTTTATGCCCGATAGAAAATACTGAAAAATTAAAAGAATTTTTTAAGAATTGGAATTTGAAAGTAAACTCATTCCCAATATTGATTCCTGAAAGAATCATTATGTAAACTTGTGTATGTGAATATCATCAAACGCACATTCCTGCTCTAAATTTATATGTTTAGAATTATGTAAATGTAATAAAGGCAGTAAAGTTAGAATCGTCTCTTGTTTGCCACTAGTTTTTAACTCAGAAAATCTAACCAAATTATTTTTCTTGCTAAACATCTCTTCTAATCGACGATAAATCTGATCAATTAATAAAGTAATATCCACTTTCCTCTCAGGAATTTCAGGCTTGTTGAAATTAAAGAACTTTTGCAGCCTTAATTTCCTTCTATTATCCACGTGTAAAGCTTTTTCTAATGCAGAGATTAAATCCGTTATAGAAACTCTTCTCTTTCTAGCCTGGGGCGTTCTAACACCTAGCTGAGGTATATCCACCTTGTGCTGATGATACGGAACAAATTCTCCCAAGTCTTCAAAATCTGGACTTTCTGAATGAAATAAAAACGAATCAAAATTACTGATATCCTCATCAATTAACCTCTGTGATTTTATTTTTAATAATAATGCAGAAGCTAAAAGGACTTTTCCGGATATAAAATAATTCATTTCTTTCATTAGCTTTATAGTCTCAATATACTTATGAGTCAATTTAGTAATATCAACATCCCACGGATCCATCTGCTCAGTTTTGATAAGATTATGAATGATATCTTGCCAAGTAACTTCATTTTCTTTCAACAATAAATCATAAACTTGATCTTCCATTTTTATCCTATTATATTATTTCTCCTTTTTATCTTTATGGATTATTTCCAAATATCCAGTTTTGTCAGAACTGCTCTTTTTATTATTCCAAACTCCTTAATTTCTTTATTTCCTTAATAATTAATTTATGTATATTGCCTAATTTTACATAGTTTTCTCTAAAAATTATCATCCCAGAAAAGTTAATATTTAATCAAATTACCTCCTTTCTTTGAATTAATTTTTTTGCTAAAATAGGATTCCAAATATAAGCAATCTTACCTTCTTTATTAACAGCAATTTTATTAATACTCTCAAGATATTCTAATATCACTAAAAATGTTTGCCACATAACTTTTTTAGGTAATGATTTCCATAAAATTCTTCGATTATATTCCCCGCTATATTTTTCTATTGTTCTTTCTACCATTAAAACAGTATCTAAAGTTGGTGATCTTACAAAAGGATTTTCTTGTTTTTGAATCAATTTTTGCATAATAATCTATATATCAATTGATATATAAACTTTTCTATTTGTAAGTATAGATTTAACAATCTCTTTCAACAACAAATCATAAACTTGATCTTCCATTTTTACACAGCTTTATTCTTATATTTCTCCTTTTCTTCTTTCAATTTAAAATGCTTCGCTAAAGACTTTATAACTTCAGCAAATGAAATATCCTCAGAAATAAGCGAATTCATATCTTCATCCCACCTATTTTTCAATTTTTTAGCATTATTAAACATCTTTATAATAGAGTAATCATCACCTGATTCAAGACATTTCTTTTTCACAAGCTTCAAGTTTAAAGGCAGCTTTTTATGAATTATTTTATAGATATCAAAATGATCTCTAGGCTTGTTTCTGCCAATTGTAGCAGCCATTTTTTCAGCAATCATTTCTTCTTCTGCAACAGTTCTTACAGAATATTTTGGGATAAATGGATAGTAAAAATGGTCTAAATTATGAATTTCTGGAGGTAAAAATAATTTAGCTCTCTTATTCAAATCAATGAAAACCTCTCCTTCACCTAATTCAGATTTATATTTGATAATAATTCTAATGAATCCATCTACATTCTTCCCTTCAGTGATATTTTCAAACAAACCAGTATTTTTAATAATCTCAATTATTTCTTTTTGTACTTCTTTTTCATTCCTAGTTAAAGTAAAATCCAAATCTTCAGATAATCTTGCATGATCTAGGAATATTTTATTGAGTGCAGTTCCGCCTTTGAAGTAAATTCCTTCAACATCTTTGATTAAATATAATATTAAAGTAAGATAGTAATCCTTGACCATAAGAACTCTTTGAAATCTATATTGTGAGTTTATTACATTAAATTCTGAAGTACTTATTCTCTTGATTTCATCCATTTTTTCATTTCCAGTAAATTCATAATTTTAAAATTATGTTTAAATATTTTTTTTGTAATTGCCTTTTCAACTCTTTTTTTTGTAGTTCTTTTAAAAATAAATTTAGTATTTAAAATTACTTGTTTTCCTTGTCTTTTAGTTGTATAAATTTCAATAGAAAACGGAATTTGATCAGTAATTCGATAATAATTAGCTGCTGCCCAGCCACCAACAAAATAATCTTTTCCATTAAATATTTCATCTGCAAGAATAAAAGGATCTTCAGACCAGCCACCTAGCCTTGCTTTTATAGGTATTAAATAGTATTTCTCCTTATTTAATTTAACAATTCTTTTCTTTTTTAGAAGATTTTTTATAATATTATATCTTTGACATTTTTTTTTAAAAAATTTTTTTATATCTTCAATATTAAAAAAGTATTTTTTATAAAATTCAAGTTCGGCTATAATTTTTACTTCTCTCTTTGAAAGAGATTTTAAGGTAATTTTATTTTTTTTAACAGTCATTAGTAACTTATATACTAATCAATGTTATATATAAATATTACCAAAAAGAAAAAAATTAGTAACTAAATAGCTCCCTAGCCTTCTTAGTGTTTGTTTTGAACAAATTAGTCCAGAAAGAAGATACTTCTGGTGCTCTATCAATTGTTGTTATTACAGTACAATCAACTAAATTTGCTCTAGAATCTGCTTCACATTCAAAATCATCAGAACTGTATAATTCATAAAGACTTTTAGTACAACGAGAAGAATCTTGAAGATAATAATCATTACCAATAGAACAAATACTTAAATCCTCATATTTTTGATTACAAGAATCTAAATTAATAATTTCTCCATTAATAATAAAATTTTCACAATTTCCTTCTTGAACATAAACATTTTCTCCATCATGTAGATCTACACTACAACATTCGAAAGTATAAGTATCAACTTGGGTTTCATCAATATTCAAACATTCACTTTCAATACATAATTGATTTTTTTCACAGTCGTTATCATCTTTACAATTAATTTCTCCAGTATCTGTTGTAGCATCAATATCACCATATGTATCACTAACACAAGCTCCCTCAGAACAAGAATAACCATTTGAACAGCTTACAACCTTATTATAGACATAAGTATTATCTCCTTGTTTTGTACAATACATTTCTGTTAAACGTCCATCTCTTTGACAAACATCATTAGTAGAAATAAATTCATCATTTATATATTCTATACCTTCAATTTCTCCAAATGTGATATAATCTAATCCATCATCTGTATCTTCACAAACAACACATTGACCATCAGCTATATCACATGCTGCATCTGAAGAACATTGATCATCATCTTCACAAGATTCAAAACAAGCATCAGTTTCTAAATCACAAATATATCCATATTCACAATCTCTGTCAGAACATGTACTTAAAGGTACATCAATACTATCTTCAACCAATCCATAAGTGCAACATACACTTGGATCTTCTACATTAGCTCCGCCATAACAAATTCTACTATCACATAAATTCTTGTAACAAGCATCAGAATTTATTTGCCATTGATAATATGTAGCTGTTGTTCTAGAAGATTCTACGCCTTTATCTTCACAAACTAAAATATTACCTTTACTATCACAAGCAAGATCATTTAATCCAGTGCAAGTATTTCCAACTTCTTCAATTAAAGAATGGGGTACAGTTGCATTTGGGAAATAGCC
>CAYHOR010000054.1:0-5221 GCA_964358235.1 Candidatus Woesearchaeota archaeon | reverse complement strand
GGAGACATAATCTTAACTAATTTTATTGTTTGAAATATTTTCTCAACATCATCTCGGTTTAAATTTTTAGGTTTTGAATTAGCATTTAAATTAGCTTTCTCGCAAATTTCTTTTGCAACAGCTGAACTTACCCTACTGAAATCATCTTGTAAAAATGCAGATAAGGTATGACTTTTGGTATCGCTTAACATTTTCATAAGAATACCCAATTCTATTCCATATGGATGCGGCTTGATTTCTTTAGGTTCTTTAGGTAACTCTTCACTAGCCCTAGGATATTCAGTGACATCTCCACTAGGTCTTTTAAAAATTATTTGTGCATGAGGGTTAGAAATTGCAGTTAATTGTAAAAATTCTTCAATACTTAATCTTCCTTCTTGATACTTTCCTTCTAATTCTATTTGAACTTTCGTTCCGTGATCTTTTCCTTCCCAATCTCTTTCTTCATATTTGATAATTTCTGGTTCGTTATTTTTTGTATTCAAATGTAACTCATAATAATGCGCTTTTTGATTTGGTCCAATTTTAGAAATAATTTTTGTAGATTTTCCTGTTGTTAATTGACCATATAATACAGCAGCAGAAATCCCAATTCCTTGCTGACCCCGCGATTGTTTTAATCTATGGAACTTACTTCCATATAATAATTTAGCAAAAATATTAGGAATTTGTGCTTTTACAATACCGGGTCCATTGTCTTCAACAGTAACCTTGAATCTATCAGGAGTAGTCTCTTCAACAAAAACTTTTATTTCTGGAAGAACTTTCATTTCTTCAACAGCATCAATACTGTTATCAACGGCTTCTTTAACAGCTGTTAACAATGCTTTTCTAGGATTATCAAACCCTAATAGATGTCTGTTTTTAGTAAAAAATTCTGAAATAGAAATGGATTGCTGTTTCTCTGCTAAGAAATCCGCAGTCGTCTTCTCTTTCTTTTGGGAATCCCCACTTAATGTCGTCTGAGCCACAATAATTCTAATTTGAACTTCGGCTCTTAATAAATCTTTCGTAAAAAATTGTAAAATTATTTCTTCAATTTCTTAACAAAAAATACTTCTCTTCCTTCCGGTTGAATCCCATCAATATATCCTTTTTTTTCAAATCCAACTTTTTTATGCCAAAATTGTGGTTCTTTTTCATTCCATACACAAGAACTAATAATATACTTACTTTTTCTTTTCCTAGCTTCTTTTTCTAAAGATTCTAACAATTTTCTTGCTATTCCTTTATTTCTATAATTTTTTTCAACAAATATTAATTCAATGTAAGGTATAACTTCCCAAAAATATTGAAACATGATACGACCTACAGGTTTACCTTCTTCAAATGCTATAAAAAATTCTTTACTTTTAATTTTATTGATAATAATCTTTTTACTTTCAACATGCACATTTTTAATCAAGTAATCTAAATCTTTAATAGTAGCATAATTAATTTTCATATAATTTTATTATTTTTTGGATTTAAATAATTATTTGTAATGTCCTCTCTTCTCAACTTTCTCTAATCTTTTCATAATAGAACTAAAATCTTTAACTTCTTTGCTATAACCTTCAATTAAATATTTGAAACATTCATCGGCATGCTTGTAATGCTTGCTCTCCAAAGCTTTTTTTATTAAATGAATATCCACAGCTTTGTCTTCGACTTTTGTAGATACAAACCCTAGCCCAAAATCTATAAAATAAATTTTTTCATTAACAATCATATTAGAAGTAGTTAAATCCCCATGAATTATGTTGGCATTATGTAACTTTCCAATCTTTTTACCTACTCTTGTAAAAATATTTTTTCTATCAACAGAATCAACAACATCTCTTAACTTTTTACCTTCAATAAATTCCATTTTGATCTTCATTTCTTTGTCGCAAACATCAATAACTTTAGGAACAGGAATTAACTCTATAGCTTTTTGTAAAAGTTTAGCTTCTTTTCTAGTATTTCTCTTACGAATAGAATTATCAATCTCTTCATATCTGTATTCTTTTCTTATTCTTTCTTTTATTATAGTATTATCATTAAAGTATATTTTCGCTTCAGCACCTTGTTGAATTAGTTTCATCCCCCAAACCCTTTTGGTAACTTTCCTTTAAACTTCTTCATTAACTTTGAAGGATCTTCTGAACCTTGCATCATCTTCATCATTTTTTTGCTCTGTTTGTACTGCTTCAACAACTCTCTAACTTCAGTTGCAGTCACACCAGAACCTTTGGCGATTCTATCAATTCTCTCTCTGGAAATTAACTCCGGATCTTCAAGTTCTTCTTTTGTACAACTTTGCATGATTATTTTCCATTTTTTCAATTTCCCTTCTTGTCCTTCTAACATTTCCTTAGGAATCTTCATTCCACCCATTCCCGGAATCATTTCTACAATCTTTGATAATGGTCCCATCTTGCTCATTGCAGACATTTGCTCATAAAGATCTAAGAAATTAAAATCGCCTTTCAACATTTTTCGGCCTAAATCTTCAGCAGTTTCTTTGTCAATAGCTTCATTAGCTTTTTCAAGCAGAGCTTCTAAATCTCCCATACCCAATAATCGCCCGACAAACCCTTTTGGATTGAACACTTCAACATCCTCAGGTTTCTCTCCTATACCAATGAACTTCACAGGTGCTTTAGTAACCGAACATGCACTTAATGCACCTCCGCCTTTAGCTGTACCATCTAGCTTTGTAATAAAAACTCCAGTAACTCCACACGTCGAATGAAAACTCTCAGCTTGTTTCTGTGCAGCTTGCCCAATATCAGCAGAAATTACTAACAATTTCTCATCAGGCTTGATATAATCATTTAATTCTTTCAACTCCTCAACTAAATCTTCTGATAATGCATCCCTGCCGGCAGTATCAATAATCAATAAATCATACTTTGAATATTCTTTTTCAAATTTCTTGTAAACTTTTAATGCATTTTTTTCTTTATCATCAATGAAACATGGAATCTCAAGTTTGTCAGCTAACTGCTTTAACTGTAACGGCGCAGCCGGTCGGTGAACATCTAACCCAACTACTGCAGCTTTTATACCTCTTTTAGAATAATACTTTCCTATTTTAGAAATACTAGTCGTCTTACCACTGCCAAAAAGTCCAACCATCATTATTTTAAACGGTTTTTTAGATTTATCAATAATAATTTCATTTCTTTCCCCACCTAAGAAATTAGTCAATTCTTCATAAACAATTTTAACTAAATATTCTCTCTGTGACACTCCAGCAGGAGTTTTTTCATCCAGAGCTCTTTTTTTAATCTTGTTAGTTAATTCAAATACTAATTTTACATTTACATCTGCTTGTAACAAAGCTCTTTGAATATCTTTTACTAACTCATTTACTAACCTTTCATCTACAAACATACTTTTAGCAATTTTGGCTAAAGTTTCCTTCAACGAGTTTCCTAATTTATCTAAAACCATATAAAATAAGTATTTTACAAGCTTTTTAAAGGTTTTTGAAACTTAAAAAGACTTAAATATTCTCAAATATTATATATTTCTATGGCAGAACCTAAAAAAGTTTACGGTAAAAAATCTCACAAAGACGAAAATAAACCTCATCAAGCAAATGCTGTTGCTGGTTTGGTAATTAATATTTTATTTTGGCCTGGATTAGGTACAATAATTGGTGGTGAAACAAAAACAGGCGTTTGGCAAATGATATTGTTTGCAATAGGTGCACTTCTAAGTCTGATCTTAATTGGAATTCCATTGGCAATAGGAATTTGGATCTGGGCAATAGTCACTTCAATAAATCAAATCAAAGCATCTGAAGAATAATTTTTAAAAAATAAAAAAAATTAAAGATTAATCTTTGCTGCAAGATCTGACAATAAGAAAACTTTTTTCTCTTCACCAGATAAAGCTGCAATGAAAGCGATAACCCATAGTATCAATAGAGCTATTCCACCAACAACATATATTACCCAGCCAATAACTGGAATAATATTTACAATTGCTAAAATTATCCAAGCAATGGTTAATACTAACCCCATTTTTGCATAATACATTGCATATTTATCGTCTTTTCTTGTTAGTAAGACAATCAAAAATCCAATCAATCCTAAAAATACTCCTAGAAATGCCCAGATTTTGCTATCTTCATTTTTTTGTTTTTTTACAACCATTAAAATATCACCTCTTTAAAATATATAATAAAAGAATTTATAAAAGTTTCTAAACAACTGTTCTTGTAGAGATAAACAATCCTATAAGAAAAGCTATTATTACTATTAGATATAATATTGATAACACTAATCCAATTATACCAGTAATTCTTCCTATTTTTGCTTGTTCAGTCATTTTTATTTTTTTCTGCTTGTTGCTGAATACAATTGCAAGTATTCCTGAAACAATTCCAATAACTGGACCCATAAATAGAACTATGCTCAAAATACCAAGAACCATACTCCATGTTCCCCAAGTATTATCTTCTTTTTTCTTAACCATTAAAATATCACCTCTAAAATATATTTACAAGTTTTAACTTTATAAAGGTTGCTGTGAAATTGCAAAAACTATCAAAAATAAATAAAATATTAAAAATGTCATAAGGAATAATAAATATAATCCTGATAATACTAATCCGATAATCCCAGTAATTTTTCCAGCTTTAGCGTTTTCTGTATCTTGAATCTTTTTTTGAAAGTTTGAAAAGATAATTGCTAACACTCCAAAGACTATTCCTAATGTAGACACCCAAAATAAAACTATACTTAATACTCCAAAAACTAAACTTCACTTTCCATATTCATCTTTTTTCATTTTAACTCAATAAACTTGACTCTTTAGAATTTATTTTTAATTTTTTTAGGGGTGGACACGGCATTTGCCCGCGCCAGCTTTATATATCTGAAAAATGTATTTTTCAGAATGGAATGGAATTCAAATTTAATAAGAGTAAAAATCCTTAAATCTGATCAAAATAGATTATTCCGAAAAATAAATACTACTTTTGAAAAAAAAGCTGAAATCACTAAAATATTAGAAATTAGTCCGAAAAATTATAATAACTATGCTTCTAGTAGAACAAGATATGTCCCAAAAATTATAATTGAAAAAATCTGTAAGATTTTACTTTGTGAATTCCCCAGAATTATCGAAGAAAAAAGTTTAAAAGAAATAAGGCAAGAAACAATAAAAAAAACATATCCTATATTGAAAAAGAAATATGGCAAAAATTGGATAAGAGTAATTTACCATAAAGGACACATTGCACTTA
>CAYHOR010000053.1:0-5238 GCA_964358235.1 Candidatus Woesearchaeota archaeon | reverse complement strand
GTAATTCTCCAGATTCTAAAAATACTTTTGCAGTTCGTAAATCAAATCTAATTGAAGAATCCATTCTCTTCTTTGTATTTGGATTACATTTATTTCCTTTTAACATTTCAACAGCATTATCTCTAGCGCATTGAATCAAACCAGAAGGAAAATTAGGGCACTTTTTTCTTATCTCATAATACAACAAATTATGAAGTTTAACTTTAGACAAAGTTTCATTCTTTACACAACAGTTGATATGTTCATTCACAATAGAGTTATAATTATTGATAGTTTCACAAAGCTCTTTATTTTTTGGAATAACTAAACTTACTGTTCTCTGCATATTTGAATATAAGAAAATTTACTATTTAAACCCTGCGCGGGCAAATGCCGTGTCCACCCCTTATTTACATAATTAAATCTCTAACAAAAGGTTTAAAAAGAATGAAATTTTTTACATTTATAGACGCAATAAACCAATAGGTGTTTTTTATGGGTGAGGAAAAAGAACAAATACAAAATCAAGTAGTAAAACCGGAAATCTCTGATATTCGGGGAAGGTTAGATTTCTTAAATGCTGAGAAAGAGAAATGGTTCGCTAGAAAGGAAGAATTAAAACAAAAAATTGCGGATTTAATCAAGGAAGTTAGAGAAGTTAAGTCTAAAAATGATTCTTTATCAAATGAAATAAAAGAGTTAAAAGAAAAAAGAGATAAGCATAACGAAGAAGTAAAAGTATTAATTTCTGAAATCAAAGAAGTAAATAAGAAAAGTGGAGTTAAACCTAATGTTGGCCCTAGAGTTAATCCTCAATTTGTTCGTAAAAAAATTAACGATTTACAAATGAGAATTGAAACAGGAGCTTTATCTTTTGAAAATGAAAAAAAATTAATGAAAGAGATTAAACAGTTAAAAAAAGAGTATGATTCTGCTAAAGCTAGCGATGAAATTAATAAAGGCGCTAATGAAATTTCGAGAAAAATTGATGAAATAAAATCTATTGCTGAAAATTATCATAATCAAATAAGTGAAAAAGCAAAAGAAAATAAAGACGTTTACAAAGATTTTTTGAGATTATCAAAAGAAATTAACAGAGTAAAAAAAGAACAAGAAGATGCATTTGAGAAGTTCATTAAGTTTAAACAAGAATTTTCTGAAGCAAACAAAGGTTTCAAAGAAGAAGTTAAGAAAACCAATGATGTAAGAAGAGATTTCAAAAAGAAAAAAGAAAAAATTGCCAAAGATAAAAAAGAACAAGATTATAAAAAAATTGAAGAAAAAAAAGAGAAAGTTGAAGAAAAAATTAAGAGCAAAGGCAAGAAAATTCTAACAACTGAAGATCTTATTGCTTTCCAAGGTAATGAAGCAGAAGATTAATATCATCCCATAATGGAATAGATTTTATTTTATAATATTCTACTAAAAATATCCAGACTACAGCAACAAATACTGTTGAAATTATATGCCAATAAATCAAATGAATTGTATTAAAGTCATCTTGACCAAAATTAATGTAAACTAAGATTAGTATAATAATTCTTAAAATATTCATTAAAAATATTAATAAAAAACCTATAAAGAATAGTTTAATTCTAATTTTAAAATTAATATTTCTAGTTAATAAGATTAATTCAGATAGTAGTATAAATGCTATTAAAGCAGTACAAGCTGTTATTATATTAAATGAATAAGATTGAATAATTAAAGTTTGATTTTGAATTATAGGATTATAGAAGATTTTAAGTAGAAAATATGAGGAGTAGATTGTTAAAGGTGTTAAAATAGTTAAAAATAAACTGGAAAATAGAACAATAAAAAAGGCTAAAGAATATCTAAAAAATATTGATTTCATAAAAAAATAAAAAATTAAGATCTATAAAAGACCCAATCAAAAAATCTTTTAATGAAACTTTCTTGTGTTCCAGGTGCGGCCATTGCAGTTGAAGATTCACAAGCTCCATCTACACAGGAATAACTAGAGTCATATAAATCTGAACACAAACCTTCATCTATTTCTGTAATATAATCATGTCCATCCTGTGCTACACAAGCTATTTCCCATAAAGAACTACTTCTACAACTATCTTCAATTTCCATTAAATATCCCCAGGAATTAACACCTGTAGCTAATCCATAGGTTAAAAAATCTTCTCCATCATCTGGATCAGTACAAACTACACATTGATTATAGCTTGGATCAAATGGATCAGTAACACATGCAGCATCAGAACTACATTCATCACTTGAAGTGCATGATTCATAACAAACATTATTTGTTGTGTCACAAGTATAACCTTCATCGCAATCTGAATCTACACATGTATAAGTAACACAAGCTCCTTCTGAACAAACATATTCTGAACCATATTCATCTTCACAGGAAATTTCTTCAGAATTTAATTGAATATTAGTTTCAGAAGCACTACAATAGTATTCAATTAAATGTCCTCTTGAATTACATTCATCACTTGCACTCATAGTATAAATACTTGCAAAAGAACCAATAGAAGTGCCTAAATTAAGATAATCCTGCCCTGAATCAGTCTCTGAACAAGCAACACATACACTATTTTCTGTATCACAGGCAGAATCAGAACTGCAATCACTATTAGAAGTACATGCAAAATTACAAACATTAATTTCTGTATTACAAACATAATCTGCTTGGCATTCATCATTGCTTGTACAACTATCATAACAAGTTCTAGTCTCAGAATCACAAAGATATTCGCCACAATCTGAATTATCAACACATACTTGAGTATCTTCACTTACAACTTCACAAATACTATCATTACAAGTAGAGCCCAATTCACATTCACTATTTGAAGTACAACTTTCTCCAATAACACTTACTGTTGTGGAACTTTCTGAAGAAGAACAAGCACCATCTGAACAAACATATCCAGAGCCATACTCATCTTCACAGGAAATTTCTTCAGATTTTAATTGACTATTAGTTTCAGAAGCACTACAATAGTATTCAATTAAATGTCCTCTAGAGTTACATTCATCACTTGCACTCATAGTATAAATACTTTCAAAAGAACCAATAGAAGTGCCTAAATTAAGATAATCCTGACCTGAATCAGTCTCTGAACAAGCAACACATACACTATTTTCTGTATCACAGGCAGAATCAGAACTGCAATCACTATTAGAAGTACATGCAAAATTACAAACATTAATTTCTGTATTACAAACATAATCTGCTTGGCATTCATCATTGCTTGTACAACTATCATAACAAGTTCTAGTCTCAGAATCACAAAGATATTCGCCACAATCTGAATTATCAACACATACTTGAGTATCTTCACTTACAACTTCACAAATACTATCATTACAAGTAGAGCCCAATTCACATTCACTATTTGAAGTACAACTTTCTCCAATAACACTTACTGTTGTGGAACTTTCTGAAGAAGAACTTCCAGAATCACTACTAGAACTACTACTTGAAGAACTAGAATCACTTGAAGAGGTAGTAGAATCTGCTTTTTTCAAACATTCTCCAAGAGATGAACAAATATAATATAAACCACAATCTGAATCAGTTATACATTCTGGAATAGTTTCTTCATCTTCAGTAATTGTTTCTGAAACTTCTTCCAAAGATTCTTCAGTAGTTTCAATCAATGAATCTTCAGTTTTGATTTCATTAGAAGGATTTAATATCCAAACCAATGCTATGACCGCAATAACTGCAATTATAATACCAATTATATTTTTTAATTTGAAAATCTTTTTATTTTTTGTTGACATAATATCACCTCAATTATTTTATTTAATAAGAAAGAATTTTATAAATGTTTCTATTCTTCAGAAGTTTCAGTAACACTATTCAATCGTCTTGACTTAGGAACCATATTTCTAATAGCATTATTCTTTAACATACCACAACCAAGAATGTCATTATTTAATTTTACAATAACAAAACCAGCATGGCCTTCAAAAGGAATATCATCACCTTTCATCCAAAGATCAGCTTGCTCTTTATTTAATTCAAGAATATTTTTTGTAGCTTGGATTAATTGAGTTCCTTCTAATGACAATCTTAAACCTTCTCTCTCTCGTTGAGCAAAATACAACCCCATGTTATTTATATTTATATTTTTAGTTTCAATATCTCCATACTTGCTACTCATCAAAAATAGTTTTCCCTGATTATTTTCAAAAATTGCAAAAGGAAGTTCTTCTACAACTCCAAATTGTTCTTTTAATTGTTTATAAATTTCTTTTCTTTCTCGACTATTTAAAAAATTGACTTTATACATAATTTAAAGTATTACATAGATATATTTATATATTCTGGTTGGTATTTTTGGGTTTATGGATCGAGACATTGAAAAGTATGCCTTGCATAATGCTGTAAAATATAATGGAAAAGCTAATCCAGGAGCGGTTTTAGGACAAATATTTTCACAAGATCCTTCTTTGAAAAATAAAGCAGTAGAATTATCTAAAAAAGTTCAAGAAATTGTAACAAAAGTCAACAAACTATCATTTGAAGAACAAAGAAAGCAATTAGAAAAAATTGCTCCGGAATTATTAGAAGAAAAAAAGGAAAAGAAAAAAAGAGAAATGCCGGAATTGAAAAATATTCCTGGAAAAGTTATTATGAGATTTGCTCCTTCACCATCCGGGCCTATGCATATTGGGCATGCTATGACTGGGGGAATGACTTCACTTTACTGTAAAAAATATAATGGTAAATTTATTTTAAGATTAGAAGATACGAATTCTGATAATATTGATATTGAAGCTTATAAGATGATTCCAAAAGAAGCAGAATGGATTTTTGGAAATGTTTCTGAAGTTTGGATTCAATCTGATCGAATGCAAATTTATTATGATTATGCCAAAAGATTAATTGAATTGAATGCTTGTTATATTTGTACTTGTAGTCAAGAACAGTTCAAAATTTATGTGGATAAAACTTTAAATTGTCCATGTAGAGGTTTAGAAATTCATGAACACCTAAAAAGATGGGATATGATGTTTGATAAAAATAAAGGATATAAGGAAGGAGAAGCGGTAATGAGATTCAAATCTGGAATGCAAGATTGTAATCCAGCAATGAGAGATTTTCCATTAGTTAGAATTAACGATAGCGAACATCCAAGACAAAAATATAAGTATAGAGTTTGGCCATTGATGAATTTATGTGTAACCGTTGATGATATAGAAGCTGGAATGACTCATATTATTAGAGCTAAAGATCATATGGATAATGCTAAGAGGCAAGAGAGAATA
>CAYHOR010000052.1:0-5311 GCA_964358235.1 Candidatus Woesearchaeota archaeon | reverse complement strand
ATATTAATTATTGGTGCTGGTTCTATCGGAGTTTACCTTGGGACATTGTTATTTTCAAAAGGTCATAATGTCACTTTGTTAGGTAGAAATAAATTAAAATTATTAGGAAAAACTATTTTAATCAATAATAAAAAGTTCAAACTCCCAATAAAAATTTATAAATTTCCTGAGAATAAATCTTATGATTACATTTTTATTACTTCAAAACTTCACGATTTAGAAACTAATCTTAAAACAATTATTCAAAATAATCTTAAAACTAATTTTTTAATTAGTATACAAAACGGATTGGTTGATAATAATAAATATACTAAGTTATTAGGTTCTCAAAAATTAAATATAATCTGTGTTTTTGAAGGTTATAATTTATTTAATTCTGAATTAAAGGTTAAAAATACTGAAACTGGTTGGAAAGTTGAAAATAACAATGATGGAAAGAAAATAAGTACCCTTCTTCAAGACATAGGAGTAAATTGTAATCCTGAAAAAGATTTTGAATTATATCGCGCTGAAAAAACTATAGCTAATTGTAGTTTAAATGTATTATCTGCTATAGAAAAGAAATCTTTTGATCAATTATTTGAATCTAAAATTCTTAAGGAAAGAATTGACAAACTCATCAATGAATGTTTTCTTGTTCTTAAAACTGCAAAATATCCTCTTCAAGATCTTAGCATAATAAAAGAAAAAATTTTTCAAGATTGGGGAAAAATGAAACATTATTCTTCAACATATCAAGATGCTATTTCTAACAAAAAAACTGAAATTGATTTTTTAAATGGTTACATAATTAAATTAGGTAAAAAATACAAAATTCCAACACCAGAAAATAATTCCTTAGTCAAAGAATTTTATAAAATATATCCTAAACATAGATAGATTTATAAATTCTTTATTCCTTAAACTCTCTTATGACAGATACAGTTCTGGGTGGTGCTATTGAATTACTTCAAGGTTTTGGTTTCTTTGATGTTATTCTTCCATTTCTATTAGTTTTTACAATTGTATTCGGGATATTAGAAAAAACTAAAATTTTTGGTACTGAAAAATATCATGATAGAGATATTCCTAAGAAAAATATTAATGCTATGATTGCATTTGTTATTGCATTCTTTGTTTTATCTGCTAAAGAAGTTGTTTCATCATTTCAAGTATCATTACCATTAATTGCTTTATTTTTAGTAGCAATTGTTTGTTTCCTAATGTTGGTAGGTTCATTTGCAACAGGTAAAGAAGAATTTGACTTTATGAAATTGTTTTCAGGATATATGGCAATATTTACTGGTGTATTCTTAGCTTCTGTTGTAGCAATTTTTTTAGATTCATTTGGGTTGTTAGAACCAATTTATGATTATTTTTCAGGTAAAGGGGCAAATGTATTCATCACAATAGTCTTTGTAGGCATTGTTGCAGCAGTAGTATTCTTTGTATTCAGTGAACCAAAGCAAGGAGAAACAAAATAAAATGGCAACTTCATTCAATTTTATGGATTTCATTAACGAACTAGACAAAATGGGTTTCTACGACGTAGCCCTGCCATTCTTGTTAGTATTCACAATCGTATTTGCAGTCTTGCAGAAAGTAAAAATATTTGGTGATAAAAGTAAAAACTTTAATGCAGTTATAGGTTTGGTAATGGCTTTCCTATTCGTTAGAAACACTGCTGTTGTAGAGACTATGAATTTATTCTTACCTAAAGTTTCATTAATTTCAATTGTTATTATTTCAGCTTTATTATTAGTCGGATTGCTTTTAGGAAAAACTTCATCAGGATTCACAGGAGTATTAGGTGGTGCAGGTATGATCTTGGCATTAGTTGCTTTAGGCTGGTCATTCTTTGGTTCAGCAGAGGGATTAGGTTTTGAATTGCCATCATGGTTGGATATGTCTTCAGCTGATAGAAATTTCTGGATTGGTGTAGTTGTATTTGTAGCTTTTTTTTGGTTCATAACTGCAGATAGTAGTGATAGAGAGAATTCTTTTGGAAAAAAAGTAGGTAAGTTTCTTGAAGAACTTCCTAAAGGATTTGGGAGAGAAAGTCCATAATGGCAACAATACTTGACGTGGGGATATTAAATTACTTTCTTCCAGTATTTGTTTGGGCATTAGTTACAGTTATTCTCTGGGCATTGTTGGAAAAAATTAATTTTTTTGGTGGAAATAAATTTGCTAATTTATTAATTGCCTTTTTAATAGGAATTTTATTTATTCTTGTTCCAGAGTTAACTACAATTATTTCATTAACTACACCTTGGTTTGTGGTATTGTTTATTTTCCTATTATTTACAATATTAACTTTCTTATTTATGGGAGTTAATCCAGAGAATATTTCAGCTTTATTTGGTAATGGTCCATCCAATCAAGTATTAATTTGGGCTATAATTGTTATAAGTATTGGGATATTTGGTTATGCCTTTACTCAAGTTTATGGAGAACAAATTCACAGTATTACTGCAGGCACTTCAGAAGATGGAACAACAACTGATGCTTCAGGTTCAGCTCAACTAATGCAGAATATCGGACAAATCGTCTTTACACCAAGAGTTATGGGTGCATTCTTCTTATTACTAATTGCAACTTTAGTAGTTAGGTTTGTATCACAAAGTGTAACTTAAAAAAAGAATTTAAGTTTTAATAAATTTTGTATATTTTAAACTTAATTTTTAAATAACTTTTTTAATTATAAAAATAGTATAAACATAACGAGTTCATGGGCTTTGCCTGAGAAGTCCATAGAAAGTCGGACTTTACGGGCAGATTAATGAGATTTCGGGCAAGTGGCACTTTTCATTGACTTCTCAGGCAAAGCCGAGTTCATGGAAAAACTTATAAAGATTTGAAACTACCAACAATAAATATGAACCAAGTAATATCTATTAAAGATATAATTAGCTTTATAGAAATTATTAATAATTTAATTACTTCTCTTGAAGAATATAGAGCCAGTATTAATATAACATCTATCAAAGCAATTAATCTAAGTAAACAGCTCTTACTTAGTCTAAAATTAGAATTATCAAGATTCGTTGAATATCCAAATATTTACTCTAGGATTGATCTGGAATATTATGAATTTAATAGTTTTTTAACTCAAACTAAAAAAAATATTAAAATCTTTTTGAAAAAAGAAAGTCCTAAATTTGAAGAAGTAAACTTGATCATAACTAATTTAAAAAATTTAAAGAAATCATTAATTTTAGAATCTAATAACAAAAAGAAATCATTAATTTTAGAATATAATAACAAAAATAAATCTGAGATTGGAGTATATAAACCTAAAAATTCTAATCAATAATTTATTTTTTCTTCAAATCTTCAGTAATTCTATTTAACTCTTTGATATTAGAAGTTAATGGTTCTAATATTCTTCCAAAAACTTGTTCTAAAGCCTTCATATCATCACCTATCTTAATTAAATTATCATTATAATCATGAACCTTGCCTAAGACTGCATTCTGTAAATCTTCCAATCGTTTTTGTGTTCGTAGTAATTCTTGTTTAACAGCTTCCATATCATCGCTGACTCTAGCTTTGAATAAATTAATATCACCAACACTTCTCATCATCTCTTTCCATTTTTCTTCAACAATTTGTTCAACCACTGCTTGTATATCCTGATAACTCATTTGAGGTTGTGCAGGCATAGAATATTGTTGTTGCTGTGCAACAGGTTGTTGTTCTTGACCAGGTAAAGGTATATCAAAATCTTGACTTTGATCCATAACAGATTCCTGCATTTGTGGTTGTTGTAATGGCATATTTCCTTCGACTCCTTGTTTTATATTAGCTTGATTCATTGCGTCTGAAATTTGTTGCATATTGTAACCCTTTTCTTTTAATTGATTTGCAATTTCCCAACTTTTCATTCCGCTCTTCAATAAAGTTAAGGCTTCACTCACTGGTGTTTCCATCTTTCTTCACCTTCTTTTGTGTAGCCAAAGCATCCTGAATCATAGCTTTAACTTCTTTTTCAGTTACAAATTTTAATGGGTCCCAGAGCTTAATATACTTTTCTAATACTCTTATATCACTAGTTTTAGCAAATTTTCCAGCTTCTTCCGTTAAATGTTTTACAACATTTTTAACATTGCTAACATCATCTTTCATCGTACGTATTTCAACTTGAACAATCTTAATTTCTTTTATGGTTTTCTTGTATTCTTCAATCATATTCTGGTTCATCACCAATAATTTTTCAGATAGAAGACTCTGCCTGCTTTCAAGAACTCTTAACCTATTTGCTAACTCATTTATTACTTGAGTAAAATCTACTTGCATTTGATCTTGAGCCATTTATAATTATTAATCTAGTGTACTTAATAAATATTTCTCAAGTATTGCTATCTTTTGAATGCAATTATGAAAAAGACAATTATTAACAATATTAATATTATAAGTTTCCAATTGCCTTTAATCCATTTCCAAATTTGATTTGTCTTTACCATTTTTTACTACCTCCTTTATCCATAACAAAAGAAATATTCCAATAAACAAATAAGTTATTAACATAATTAATAACATTTTATTATTTAATTGAAGAATTTCTCTAAAATAATATGCAAAAGCTCCTCCCGCACCAAAAAATGAAGAGAAGGCAATAAAGCAATTACAAATTGTATTTATTTCCTCTTTATTCATATAATAATAAGTATTCTTTAAATTAATAAATATTTCTCAAGTATTGCTATCTTTTGAATACTATAACAAATAATGCAACTACTAAAATTACTAGTAAAATCAGTTTCCAATTATTCTTAATCCATTTGATTGTTTTTGCCATTTTTTACAGTATCATTAGATAAAAGTTTCTTTACTTCACTAACTTCCAAGACTTTCCATTGACAAATATAGCTTCTCCATCTCGTATTTCTTTAACTTTATATTTGACTTTTTTCTTAAATTCTCTAAGTTCATTTTTTAATTTGTCCTCATAATGTGGAAATAAAGCAATTTCAAAAAGATTTAAACCCTTTAAATTCTTTAATTTGACTTTATTTTCATCACCCGAAGTTCCCCAGCCGGCAATTTCAATTGTTTTAAAAACTATAATACTTCCCGCACTAAATCCTAGATATAATTTACCTTTACTGACATGGTTTTTAATATATTTATCAAAACCTGTTTTTCTAATCCTATCTAAAATTAAAAAAGTATTTCCACCAGAACTCCAAAAAATATCACAATTCTCATAATTCTTAGCTTTGACATTTTTTCTAATATTTACAATTTGTATATTTAGGATTCCCAGTTTTTTCAATATTTTCTTAGTTTTTCTTTGATATTTTGCTTCTTGAGTTTTTTTTTCTGGGCA
>CAYHOR010000051.1:0-5332 GCA_964358235.1 Candidatus Woesearchaeota archaeon | reverse complement strand
TTTTCGCTTTTAAAGCTAAATCCAACTTTTTCTAAAACTCTTTGAGAAGCCAAATTATTATTCTTACAATGTGCAAGAATAGTCTTAACTTTAAACTTTTTAATAATCTTTTCCAAGAAAAGTTTCAAAGCCTTTGTTATATAACCTTTGTTCCAATATTCCTTACCAATCCAAAATCCAATTTCAAGCGTTTTCTGATTTAAATCTATTTTTTCTGCTATCAAATTCCCAATTAATTTATCATTAACAATAATAGCAAGAGTATAAAATAAGGGTTTATCTTCATGATAATTTGCAATAACTTTTCTCAGCCAAGATTTTTCAAGCCTTTTAACTTTTTCATCTACTTTAATATTATTCATTAAAAATAACTCAAGATGCCTGTTCAAATCTCTTTCATTATATTCCCTTAATTTCATAGTCCGAATCAACCATTAAAGATTTATTAAACTTATCGTAAAATTGCTAGAATTGCTAGGTATTCCAAATCCACCTGGTGCCATTCTAATAATTACTAATTATAAAATAATTGGCTATTCGAAAAGTTTATATATTTACACTGCTTACACATAATTAAATAAAATTGAGGTTTAGACTATGACAACAATAACACTTGCAGTAACTGAAGAATTAAAGAAAGAAATGGATAAATCTAGGTTTATTAATTGGTCTGAAGTTGCTCGTGAAGCAATAAAAGTTAAGATAGAACAATTGAAAATTTTAAATGAAATCGCAACAAAATCAAAGCTTACTGAAAAAGATGCTAAAGAAATAGGAGAAAAAATAAAAAAATCTATGCTACAAAGATACCAAAATGAAGGTTGGTAGATTATTATTAATTATTCTCAAGAAAAGATTTGATCTCAGAAACTTTTCTAGGATTAAGAGAAATATGTTCTGAAGAATCTTGACCTGTTCTTTTCATTAAAAGAATTATCCATTCATCATTTGTTAATTCTTTCAAAGCATTATCAATTTCTTTTTTTCCTTGATGAGTTCTTCTAAAATGTTCGGGAATTCCTTTTAAAACAAAATTAATAGGAATATGTTTTCCACCCCAAATATTGGATCTAATTAGTTTTTGGAGGATTAATTTTTTTAGAGAAATCATTATTTATTACTAAAAGTCAGGATTTATAAACCTTTACTTTTATATATTGATATATGATTACGGAAGGTTTAAATATTACTTAATACTATACAATATTTGAAAAATGGAACAATCAATATTTTTGAATTATGTTGGAGATAGTCCTAGAATGAGAGTACTACAATATTTTATAGAAGGTAGAGATATGGATTATACTTTGACAGATTTATTGAATGCAGGAGTAAGCTGGGGGACATTAAATTTTCTTATACCTGAATTAATAGCTTTAGAGATTATTAAAAAAACTAGAAAAATTGGAAGGGCTACTTTATACAAGATTAATGAACAAAATGAATTCTCTATACAGTTAATAAAATTGTATGATAAAATGATTCTATTAGAATTAAATAGAAAAGAAAAAAAGATTGCTATTAAAGTTTAACTTTTACAAGCTATTAGATAAGTTTATATATTTACACTGCTTACACATAATTAAATAAACAAGGAGGTTCAGACTATGACAACTATAACTCTTGCAGTACCAGAAGAATTAAAGAAAGAAATGGATAAATCTAAATTTATTAATTGGTCAGAAGTTGCTCGTGAAGCTATTAAAATTAAAATAGAACAATTAAAGATTTTAAATGAAATTGCAGCAAAATCAAAACTTACTGAAAAAGATGCTAAAGAAATTAGCGAGAAAATAAAAAAATCTATGCTACAAAGATATCAAAATGAAGGTTGGTAAATGAAACTTGTTGTAGATACGAATTGTCTAATTTCTGCGTTGATTAAAGATGGAAAAACTAGAGAACTTATTTGTTCTTCTCAAATTAAGTTGTATGCCCCTGAACATATTATTTCTGAAACTATTAATCATAAACTGGAAATTCTAAAAAAATCGAATTTAGATGAGAACGATTTTGGACTATTGATAAATATTTTATTATCACAAATAACTATTATTTCTAAACCAGAGTTTGAACCATGTAAAGAAGAAGCTTTAAAACTTGTTACTCATCCAGAAGATAGTCCTTTTATAGCATTAGCAATTCATTTACAAATTCCACTTTGGTCAAATGATGAAGATTTGAAACTACAAAATAGAGTAAAAATTTATTCTACAAAAGAATTATTAGAAATTATGACCTATTAATCTTTTTCAAATCCCCCTAGTGCCATTATTAATTTAATAATCAACTAATGAATCATATATATGTTTATATATTTTTATTTTAGTATTAATTGTATGGTTGTAAAAGCTGAACGTAAAAGGCTGTTAGAATTTACAGAAGGTTTAATTACAAATTCAGGTTTTACAGTTCTTTCAAGAGATTATTTTTATATTACAATTCAAGGAGCAACAAGTAATATTTATGTAGTTTTACATTCAAAGCAAATGACCTTAAATGAATTTAATACTTTAAATAGAAAAAATCTTCAAAAACAAATTTATACAGCTCATGTTTTTTTAAAAGATGATAGCCTTTTTCATGTGAGATTAGGAGCTAGAGGAAATCTTAAAGGTAATGATAGAAGTTTGAAAAATTATTCTAAAGCTGAAATTGATAAAATGTTACATCTAAGAGGACTAGAAAAAAGGACTTTAGATCTACAAAGAAGCACAAGTAATTTAGTCTATTATCAACCAAGAACAGAAAGATTAGAAGAAGCATTAAGAGGATATAATTTAAGTAAAGTTACTTTGGATTATTCTCATGTAGATATGGATCATCGAGCTTATGGTTTTGTTGAAAATGGAGCATCTGTAGATTATAAAATCGCAGATGAAGTATCTCATATAAATGGAACTGAAAGAATTAAATT
Source organism: Candidatus Woesearchaeota archaeon (assembly GCA_964358235.1). Lineage (GTDB taxonomy): Archaea > Nanobdellota > Nanobdellia > SCGC-AAA011-G17 > GW2011-AR17 > JAGVZZ01. Next base: position 2,415 of record CAYHOR010000051.1, on the reverse strand, counting down.
TGGGGTTTTAAATAGAGGAAATTTACAGGCAATTATCCGTAAGAAAGATTAAATCTTACAACTCTTACTTTTAATACAGTCAATATGGCTATTTTTAAGTTTCTCCAAACCTTTCTTATTATCAAAATATTTTCCTAATAATCCTGATAGAATCTCGCCAGATTTGCTATAAGGAACTATAACATAATCAGCTCCATTTTTATAGAGATCCAAAGCGTCTTCATTTGTTCTTGAAGTCATGATAATTGTCCCATTAAATCTAATATCTTTCAAATAATTAATTATAAATAAATTATCCTTTTCTGACGGAATCGTTGATATGACAATTTTAGCACTTAAAAAATTTATTCTTTTTAATATTTCTATATTACTTGAATCTCCATAAAGACAAGAAATTTTTTTATTCTTTAAATCTTCAATTATTTCAGGATTATAGTCTAAAATAAATAATTTTTTATGATATTGTTTAAAATTATTTAAAAAAGTGCCACCAACACGATCTGCACCAAATAATATTATCTGAGGATGATCTTTTATTTCATAACCTAGTAACTTTTTTCTTTTAGATAATTTTTCAAAGATAGCTAATAAAAAAGAAATTTTGTTATATACTTTAAGTTCATATTTAATTATATAAGCAGTTAATGCTATACTAATTACTCCTAGTAATATAGTTATTGAAAATAATTCTTTAGACATGTTTGTTGCTGATAATGCTAAAATCAAACCGAATTCACTAATTTGAGCAAGTGCTACTGAAGATACGAATGAGTTCCTTTTATCATAACCCAGTAAACTAAGGATAATCATAATTATAAAAGGTTTTAGCAAAATTACCAACGCTAAAAAAAGAAATAGCGGAGAAATAATTTTAGTAAATCCTACAAATACTAATTGCAATCCTAAAGAAACGAAAAATATTGTTGCAAAGAAATCTTTTAATGGATTTACTCTTGAAATAATATTTAAGTTATAAGGAATGTTCGCCAATGTAACACCACCAAAAAATGCTCCAATAGCTATTGAGAAATCTAGTAGATATGCAACTAAAGTAAAAATAAAACAAATTGCTAAGGATAATAAAAATAATAATTCTGGAGATTTTGCTGCAAATTTAAATAATGGATAAGCTATAAATTTGTTAATTATATATGCACAAAAAATAAATAATGAAAGTTTTAACAAGATTGGAAAAATTGAAAAAAAAGAAAATGATTCTGAACCTATCAATATTGAAAGAGCAAAAATTGCAAAAAAATCTTGAACAAACAAAATTCCAAGAATAATTCTTCCGTGTATGGTATTAAGTTCATCTTCATCGAATAGTAATTTAACAACAATCATAGTACTGCTGAATGCAATTATCAATCCGGCATAAACAGAATTAATTGTATCAAAACCTAAAAATCCTGCAACAAAGAAACCAGCAATGAATGTTAATAAAACTTGTAAAATGCCAGTAATGATTGTAACAAACCCTACAGATTTTATTTTATTTAGATCTAATTCCAAACCGACGATAAACAATAAAAAAATAATTCCTATTTCAGAAATACTTTGAATCAGCGAAATATCTTTGATTATTCCAAGCCCTATTGGCCCTAATACAAGACCTGCAATAATATAAGCGGGAATCAAGGGTTGTTTGAAGATTTGAGCAATGTATGCAAAGAATGTTGCAGTGATTAAAATCAATCCCAAACTAAATAGAAGATTCTGTGGAATATTTTGTATCACCTCTAACATAATTATTTTTATAGGGATTTAATTTATAAATTATTCTTTTTTCAGATGAATATCAATTGTTGAAACTCTGACTTGTCTTCCTTCTTTGTTTGTAAAATCTTCACTTTCAATTAAAATCTTATAAGGAACAATTTTCAAATCTGCGAGAAATCGTTTTCTGGCAACTTCTGCAATATCTACAGCTTTAGAAATAAATTTACCTCTAGCTTTTATTACAACTCCTCCATTTTTACTAGAACTACTTACATTTGCAATAGCCTGAATAGGGTTATCATCGAAAGAGCAGCAAATTCCATAAGCTTGGGGCACCTTTAATCTATCCATTAAATTATGAGAATAGAACTTATCACCTTCTAATACAGAGGCGTTCCGAGTAGGGCCGAATATCCTTCTGTTTCCCTTAGAATAAAAATAATCAACAAGTGGACAAAAAAAAACCGAACACAACGAAAAAATCAAAAGTTGATCGATGATCAAAGAAATCAGCATTTTGCAGAGATACGAAAAACAGTTTTAAAAACGATAGATCGGTAACCGAAAACACAAAATTGAACCAAGGTAACCTTTTTTTTCGGTGTTTCCGTTTTTGGCAAATAGTTCAGCACGTAGGTATTCTGTTATCTGTGTAAGCCAAGGGTTGTAAGGTGATCGCCGCACATTTTCCAAAGG
>CAYHOR010000050.1:0-5415 GCA_964358235.1 Candidatus Woesearchaeota archaeon | reverse complement strand
GGAACCCAATCTACGTTCACAAGAATAACTGAAGGATTGATTACTTCAATTATTAATGGTTGATCTGGAACTGGCAGGAATCCAGGAATGTTAAATCTAATTGTATAATTGTAAGTTCCTGCAGTTGTTGAAATGAATGAGGTAGTAGGAGTTGTAGTAAAATTTCCATTAGAAATAGTTCTTGGAGTAAATTGTACTGTACCTGCTGTTATAGGATTGTTTGCACTATCAATTGCAATAACATTAATATCTAAAGTTTGTCCAATATTAATTCTTCTAATGCCAGCAACAGGATTAACAATAGCACCAGTTGTTCTATTTGTAGTTTCAATAGTAATATTTGCTCTGTCTTGAGGAAATACTGTTACTGATTGACGAAGAGTATTTGTTCTGTATCCAGGTTCAGATACTTCTATTATTAATAGATGTGACCCTTGAGTTGTTGGAGAGAAATCAATATTAAATACCCCACCAGTGGATCTACCAGACTTTATGGGTCTAGGAGTACTTGATACTGGATAAATTATTTGATAAGTTACATTTGCTTCAAAATTTCTAGCTGGAGTACCAGTTGTAATCTGCACTACAAGTGGAGTAATAGTATTTATTCTAGAATTTACAGGAAGACCTGGAGGAGCAAATCCAATATTTATTTGTGGGATATCTTCAACTTCAATTTCTAAAGTTTCTGTAACATCATTATATCTTGGACCGGCAGTTGCTAGAATAGTAAATTGGAACAATATACCAGCATCAGCATCAACAGGTCTAAATAAACCTCTATAATTTCCAGCACCAGTACTTGTAGGAATATTTAAATTTCTAGATGAAGGATTCATAGTAATAGTAGCTGTAGTAATTGGTCTTCCATTTGCAGTTAAATTAAATGCAATATTAACATTTTGATTAACTCTAATTCTTATTGGAATACCAGTAATAGGTGCACCAGTTCTAGCATCTGTAACAGTTATAGGAGTCATTACTAAATTTATTCTACCAGGATCAATAACAGTAATAATACCTCTAGAAACAGGAGGAATTGTTCTGAAACCATTAGATGTAACACGAACTTCAAAAGGATAACTACCAACTGTATTAAAATCTGGAGTTCTAACAACAAATCTTGAAGGTGTTGTAGGATTACCTCCACTAGTTATTCCATTGAATGGTCCAATGGTAGGATTATTTGGAAAATTGATAGCTACATTTGCACCATCTATTCCAACTGAATTTATAACAGCAGGAGTAATAACTACTCCACGTCTAACAACTGCAGGAGTAATTATTGCATTATTACTAACTTCAACAATAATTTCTGCACGATCACCAATGTTAACAGGATTAATGAATGGAACATTTACATCTAAGTTTTGTAAATTCCCAATATTTATTGTGTAATCAGGAATAACTGTTAGAGGATCAATATCTGGATGAGTTATTCTTACTCGCAAAATTGTGGTATTTGCAGCACCAGGAGCAGTATAGTCTGTCCTATATTGACCATTAGGCAAATTAGCAACAGGAGTTAATGCGCCATTTGGAGGAATTAAAGTACAAGTTAATTGAGCAGTTTCTAATCTTGTTCTAGTAGTACGGAAAAATCCTCGATAAACAGTTAAAATTAAAGGTATTGTCAAACCAGGTCCAACGTTGATAATCCTTGTAGTATCATTTGAACGAATAATATTTCTAGGAGGATATTCTAATGTAACAAAAACATTTTTACCACTGAAACCTCTAATACCTCTAATAGACCCCAATAAACTTCCAATTAAACCTCCAATCCATTTAATAAAACTCCAAATTCCTCCAAATAAACTTCCAATCAAAGCTCTAGTTTGTGGAAATGCTAATCCTAAAAGAAGTAATAACAATAATAAAATTAACAACCACCACCATCCAAGTGCACCCCAGATAGCTCCAATAAAATTTGGAATTGCACCAAATCCTCCACCAGCAAGTGAAGAGATTAATGCGATTAATAAAATTAAACCTAAAGTTATGAAGAAATATTTCCACATATCTCCTAGATCTCCACCAGCTCCTGCAGCTCCACCTCTTAATTTTGAAATTAAATAAAATAAAGCTGCGATTGCTAAAGCTAATAAAAAGAATGTTAAAACTATTCCTCCTTTTGAGAATGTAAGATAATTAAGATCAGCAAATAATTCGTCTATAAAACCCAAACCAGTACTGTATCCACCTACACCTAATTTTGTTGAAGTTCCGAATATAAAAAATGTTATCAATGTTGCTATTGTTGCAAAAATAAATTTACCCCAAGAAAATTTTCCTTCATCTTGTTTAATTAAAATACCTGCAAGTTTGTAGAATATGAAGAATGGACCAATAATCATAATGAACCAACCGAAACCTGCAACTGCAGAATCTGGCGTAAATCTAAAAGCAAGAATCGCAAAGATCAAAGAAATAATTTGAGCAAATTTAGCTTCATTTTGCTCTTTGAAAATAGTTTTTTTTATTGCACTAAAGAAAATGACAAATATTGCCATCGAATAAACAATTTTTAGAAAGATAACGCTATCCTTACTAGTTCCTAATAGCAAATCTGAAACTGGGTTAGCAAAGACTATAGGAATCAAGAGAACTAGAAGTAATAGAATCAGACTATAAATACCCCTTTTCATTAGACAGATTTATAACTGTTAGATATATAAAGCTTTTTATATTAATTGAAAATATGTTTGAGATTAGCGAATGCAAGACGAAAGCAGGGATCAGCGTCAAGCCTAAAAAGAATTTCAAGTTAGATTTTAAGGAAATTAAGAAAAAGTTTGAAGTAATATTTGACAGCCCTGTAGCTTTAGTCATTAGAGTAGATGGATGTGATATTATTGTTCACAAATATGGTGAAATGTTATTTAAGAATTGCAAGGACAAAGTTAAAATAGAAGCTATTGCTAGGAAGGTATACTTATGAAAGTTTATTTTGATAAAACAAAGAAAGAATATATTGTAAAGGCGGAAAACGTTAATTCCATGCTTAAAGAATTGGAAATTCAAAAGAATACTGTAATAGTTTCAGTAAATAACGAATTAGTTGATGAAGATTATATTTTTAAAAAAAGTGATAAAGTAAAAGTTTATTCTGTAGTTTCTGGTGGTTAATTTTCTTCAATAATATTCTTAATTTTTGATACAAAGAAAGTTGCTTTTATCCTCAATTGTTCTACTTCTTGTTTTGTATAGATTAATCTTGTAGAATAAGTTGCATCTTCTCTTTTATTCTTTGATTCTACGTAAAACAAAATGTCTTGATAATCTAGCAAATGCACCAAAGTTCTAAGATCATTTATTTCCAACCCTTTATTGTAAAATTCTTTGATTAAAATAACCAATGTTGCAAGATGATTTTTTGAAGAGTAACCTTTTGTAAGTATCAAAGCCAAAGCTGAATGATAAGAAGCATAGTAACATCCTGTAATTGCCCAGTCCAAATAATTTAATTGTATATTATCCTTTACAAATTTCAAGTTATGCTCAGATTTCAACAGATGCCCAATAATTTCTTCAGAACTGGAATTTTCTATTTTTATTATTTCATTTTTCAAAAATTCATTTATAATTTGATCAACTAGTTCTTGATTCTTAAGATATTTATCTAAGTCATATTGTTTCATTGTAAACAACCTCATAATATTTTATATGGTTGATTAGAGGATAACCTGTTTTTATAGCAGATTGGACTACTTTGTCATTTTTCATTTTAAGCTCGGTTAAAAAATCTTTATAGGTCATTTGAAATGTACTTATTTTCATAGCAGATTGTGTATCAGCCATATACTCTGCTTTTTTTGTATCAATTCTTTTGTTTGTTATAATTAAAATATCTATATCAGAATCATTCCTAAAATTTTCTTTTGCAGTTGATCCAAACAAAATTGCAAAAATAGGTTGAGAAGGCAATTCTTCAAAATAATACTTTAATGCAGTTTTTCTAATATGAGGCAATTTTTCATATTTTTCAACATCAAAAGAAGCCAATATTAGAGAAACTATTTTGTTATATTTTAGAGAGAATAATTTTAAATTACCCTGTCTTTCTGATTTTAGAATATTATTTTATTCAAGATTATACAAAAATCTAAAAACACTATTTTCATATAATTTTGAATGTTAGGCTATATCCCTTAAATGAATTGTTTTAGATTTATTTGTATAAAAAAGATGTAAAATCTTCTTGTAGCCAATATTGATAATGTTTAACATTTTTAAACGATTGTTTAAATTATTTAAATAGTTTTTGTTTTTAAGTAAAAAATGTTATGTAATGATTAAACTTTACTTTCAACTAAATAAGGAATAAGTTTTCTTTCGGCTCTTCTTAAATTTTCTTGAAAAGTCTGTCTTTTTACTTTTGACAATTTTGCCAACTCTTCAAGTTTAATTTTTCTAGGAAATTCATAATAGCCTTGTTTAACTGCAAGTTCCAAAGCTTGAGTTTGTTTTTCTGAAATATTTGGAAATATTCTAGGAATAAATATATTATTTAATTTTGTTTTTTTAATATAAATTAATTTTACTTTAAACATAGGAATTTTCTTAAATTGCATTAAATCCTGCTTATCAACACATGCAATCTCCCAATCTTCATAGCCATCTATTCTTTGAATAACTGGCTTAACATAAATAAACTTATGATTAAACAAAGGTGAATAATATTTTTCTTTTAAAGATTTTTTATTTAACGTATAAATATTATTACCTGCTATTTCTATAGAGACGAGGGATTTATCTTTTTTAATTTCTTCAATGAATTTATTTTTATTTTCAAATGAACCTTGTATTATATGCAATTCATAATAAAAGAAATAGTTCTTTTCTTCCCAAGAAGAAACTAAGTAAACTAAATCAGTGATTTTATATTTAATACATAAAGGTCTTAATAAACAATCTTTATGCCAAACTTTGAATTTTGCCAGCCACATACATTTATTTAGTTAATTTGAAGTTTATAACTCTTCCTGCATATGCAGGGTTAAATTAATTATAGACTCTTTTAGCCCCTTAATAGAGGTTAAAATGAAAGTTCAATTAGTATTTCCATCAGGCGGAGCAAAATTATCTTCATCAGGAATATTGCCCCCATTAGGAATAGTAAGTCTAGCATCATATATCAAAGAAAAAGATTCAAGTATTCAAGTAGAAATATTTGATGGAGAAGTAGATAATGAAGAAAATATTGTAAAACAATTGAATGGGGATATTATTGGATTTAGTTTAACTTCTGCAAATTTTTCAAATGCATTTAGAATAATAAAATCAATAGAGAAATTAGATTCTAAAATCATTTTAGGCGGTGCAGAATCTTTCTCAAAACTAATAAATTTTATCAAAGATCCTTTTATTGATGCAATAATTAAAAAAGATGGAGAAAAATCATTTTATGAATAT
>CAYHOR010000049.1:0-5431 GCA_964358235.1 Candidatus Woesearchaeota archaeon | reverse complement strand
AGTTTCTTCAGAATATATCCTTTCAGTTATAATCTCTTTAATTATTTCGGAGATTATCTCTAAGTTGTACACTCCTTCTAATGAGATATTGTTGCTATTATTTAATAAACACCTTGTTGATACAAATTTTATTTGAGATTTGTTTTTTTTTCTAATTTCTTCGAAGCTAATGTTTAGTTTTTGAAGTGTTTCTATAATTGCTAAGGTAATAGTCACTTTTTTTCTTATTTTTTCTCCTAATTCAGGGTTATCTTTTGTTATTTCGCCTATAGAATCAATAACTTTTAATAGGTTCTTAAGGTTTGGTTGTCTTTTATTATTATAGTACTCTTTTAATCGATCATATTTTATTTTTGATTTTTGTTGTATCTGCTTACGAAAGGAATAGTCTTTTAGTTTTTTTAAATCACTTTCTATCATCTCTTTTAAAGAATCTTCTTTAACCGAGTTAATTAGTTCAATAGTTTTTAGACCTTCAAAAATTTTTTCTCTTGAAAGGGAGATAATGTTTTTATAGAGCTTTATAATTTTGGTTCTTGAACCTGTTTTTCTTTCAAAAAGATATTCAATTTCTTGTTTATTTCCAAGCTCTTTTCTTCTAATGCCTAAGGATTGTAGGATGAAAGATAGGTTCTTAGGTAATTTAAGCAAATCATTATTTGTTTCATGAGGTATTTTTTTTGGTAATTTTTTAAATTTTGGTTTTATTGTATCTCTAAACTTTTCTACATTCTTTCCACCTGAGACAGTTAAATAATATTGCCCATATTTTGTATGTGTTTTAGATAGAATTTCTAATTTTACTAATAAATATTTTAAACCAATTATAAAAAACTTGCTTCTTGAAGAAATTTCAATGTATCTCTTTTTTTGGGAGTAGTATCCATCACAGGAGTAAAATGCATCTATAAACCTTGAAATAGATTCTGATTCACATTGGTATAGCTCTTTAGGAACTTTAATTAAGTGAGCTTTTTTCTTTCCTCTTTTAAGCTTGTAGTTTTTTTCTAATAATTTACAAATTGAACTTACTTTTTTAATATTTACTCCTTCTTTTCCTGTTGTTTTTTCCAAAATATTTAATTCAGACCCCAAAACTTCCTTAGAAAGTGAAATAAATCTTCTTCTTATTTCTTTATTTTTATTTGTTAAAATTATTGTTGATCCTTGAATGTGTCCGTCTCCCCATACATATCCTAACCATTCATAGAAAGCAGCACTTGGATTTTGAAAAAATGTAATTTTTGTTGAATTTTTATTATGGGTTTTATCAAAAACCATTTTGACTGTAGAGAAATCTTTTACTTTTACAAGAGGTAATATATTTGTTAAGATTTCTTTTTTCTCTAATTTTATCGTTAGTGGATATTTCTTTTGGAAAGATATGATTCCTTCATTGTTTAATTGATTTAGACAGATGTTTACTGTTCCTCTTTTTGTTTTTGTTGCTTTTGCTATATCTTTACTTGAAGAAACAATATTTTTTTCTAGATAGGTTAGAATCTTTTTTTTCACTCCTATATACATTTGATTGCTTGGTCTTGTTTCTGGAGAAAATAATTCTGCCCAAATATTTGGTATTCCTTTCCAAGAGATAGTTGGTTTCTTTATAGAAAAAATAGTTTTTGTAGGTGTAGCTATTAAATCACTTAGCTTTAGTTCTTCTGCTTTACACCAAATAGGTAAGCCTTCTCTTAATATTAAGTATGGATGATCTGGAGTTGATGTGACTTCATCACCTTTTTCTGTTTTAATATAAATTGTTTTTTCTGCGTTACCTTTGTAAAAATAGGCAATCTTCCCTTTTTTTATTTTTCCTTGATGATTAATGGACATAACTTCTTTACATTTTTTATTATAGGCTTCTTCTATTGTGGTTAATTCGCCATGTCCTGTTAGGATGGGAGTATCTCCTTTTATACACTTTCCTACGCCAGCCGGACCTGCTAGTAAAAGGTGCGGCATATTCTGCTGTTCAATAAAAGCTCTAATTCTTTCAACTATTTTTTTTTGACCTTTAACTTCGTTAAAAGTTTGTGGTCGAAACTTTTCAGTCCAAATTGTAGAATCTTGCATGAATAATAAGAAAAAATAATTATTTATAAAGATTTACTCTTCATCAGAGCTAGTTTCTTCTGGATTATCTACATCTTCGCTATCTTCATTAGAATTATCATCTTCTGATTGTTTTTCTTCTGAAGGCGGACTTCCAGCTCCAACAATTTCACCAAAAGCCATTTTTTTCAAGACTCTACTAATTTTAACCTTTACAATTTCACCTTGTTTTGCACCAGGTACAATAACTACAAAATTATTTACTTTTGCTATACCATCGCCTTTTGCTCCAGTACTTTCTATTGTTAGGTCTAATTCGTCTCCAACCTCTACAGGTTTTCTAAAGTTTTGATTCATCATTTTAATTAACTCCTTAATTTAATTATTTTAGGGGTTTTCTAGAATTTATAAGAGTTTTGGTTGGTTTTTGAAAATTCTATTTATTCCCAAGAATACTCCAACATAAATAGGGTATTTTGTTTTGGTTTTCTTTGTATAATGTAATTTTTCCACCTTTTTTAACATGGAAACCTGCAAATGGACCTAAATGTGATCTTAAGAAATAATCTCCTTCTTTCCAGTTTTTAGTAGTTTTTGCTAAGTAATCAGTAAATTCTTTTTTTGTTTTTAAAATATCTTTTTTTAATTTTAATTTAGGATTAGCTTTGTAAACTATTGAGAATTCTGGTCGAATTTGCATGACCAACATCGGTTTTTCTATGATTTCTTCCATTTCTTACCAATATTACCACCCCTAATAGATATATAGGGTAAGAAGGAGTTTATAAATGTATGGGTTTTTACTACTTGTGGATTAAGATAAGTTTACTTTTTCTGACAAGGATTTATAGTCTGTCCATTTCCTAGCTTCTATTATTGTTCCACTTCTAAAAAAAGGAATTATGACCTCTTGTCCGAAACTTAATAAATCTCTATTTGCATCATATGAATATGCTTCCAAAAATGATTTTTGAAATTCTCTAGACGGTTCTGTGAATTTCCACAAGAATTGTTCATTTACTATTTTTAATACTGAAATTAATGATTCTAGTTTATCTGCTTTAAACCGCAATTCAAAAGTTGGACAGACGATAATTTCATCTTCTCTTTTCAGGGGATAATTTTTTAAGATTGTTAATTGAAACAATGGGTCTTGGGAGTATAAGTATCTACGACATCCAGCAGAGTTTGCTTGGTCTAATATTCTATGATTTCTTTTAATTCCCAAAGCTTTTTCAAATGTTTTTCTTTCTATACGACAATTTGCAGTATAATCCTCTTTTCTATCAAATAATCTTTGAATATCAGAATCAATTGATCTTGAAAGGACTATTAGTCTTAATTCTGGAATCATAATTTTTGTTTTAAATCTCTCCTATATTAATCTTTTCAAAAGATATTTAAAGGAGAGTTATAATTTTCTTTAAAGATGAAAGATTTAAGCACTTATGAAATGGAGAAAGAAATTTTAAATTATTGGAATAAGAATAAAACTTTTGATTCATTAAGAAAAAAGAATTCTAAAAATAGTGCTTGGTCTTTTATTGATGGTCCAATCACGGCGAACAATCCTATGGGAGTTCATCATGCTTGGGGCAGGACGTTAAAAGATTTGTATCAGAGATATCATGCTATGAAAGGTTCTGATCAAAGATATCAGAATGGGTTTGATTGTCAAGGTCTTTGGTTAGAAGTTGAAACTGAAAAATCTTTAGGGTTTAATTCTAAGAAAGATATTGAAAATTATGGATTAGACAAATTTTCTAAAGCTTGCAGGGAAAGAGTTGAAAAATTTTCTAAAGTTCAAACAGAACAATCTATACAACTTGGACAGTGGATGGATTGGGGAAATGATTATTTTACTATGAATGATAATAATATTACTTCCATCTGGCATTTCTTAAAAATTTGTAATGATAAAGGTTGGTTATACAAAGGAAAAAGAATTTTACCTTGGTGCATCAGATGCGGCACTTCATCCAGCAAACATGAAATGAGCGATGATGGTTATGCAGATATTGTTCATCCTTCTATTTATGTTAAAGCTAAAATTAAAGATAAGAAAAATGAATATTTATTGATTTGGACTACAACAGAGTGGACTTTATCCAGCAATGTTGCAGCTGCGGTTAATCCTGATATTACATATGTAAGAGCTAAATTTGGAGAGGATATTTATTATATTACTGAAGAAGTTGTAAGTAAATTAGACAAAGATGGGGATTATGTAATATTAGAAAAATTAAAAGGAAAAGATTTGATTGGTTTAGAGTATGAAAGTTTTTATCCAGAATTTGATATTCAAAAAGGAGTTTCACCGAGAGTAATTAGTTGGGATGAAGTTGGTGAAAAAGATGGTACAGGTATTGTTCATATTGCTCCAAGCTGCGGAGATGCAGATTATGAGTTAGGAAAAAAATTCAAATTAAAAATATTAGATTCTGCGTTAGATGAATTTGGAAATTATAATAAAGGATTTGGAAGTTATACTGGAAGAAATGTCAAAGAATTAAAAAAAGGTATTGTTGAAGATTTAGATGCAAGAGGAATTTTATTCAAAGTTGAAAATTACAAACATAGATATCCTATTTGCTGGAGATGCAAGACTGAGTTAGTATTTAGGTTGGATTCTTCATGGTTTATTTCTTGTGATGAGATAAGACCTAAAATGAAATCTGAAGCTGCGAAAGTAATATGGTATCCTGAGTATGTTGGAAAATTAATGCAAGATTGGCTGGATAATATGGAAGATTGGAACATTTCTAGAAGAAGATTTTGGGGATTACCGTTAATGTTTTATGAGTGTGATAAATGCAATAAGTTTACTGTAGTTGGTTCTTTAGAAGAGTTGAAAAAGTTAGCTGTTGATAAGAAGTTAGTTGATGCATTACCTGAGTTACATAGACCTTGGATTGATGAAATAAAAATCAAGTGTTCTTGTGGACATTCCATTGAGAGAGTTAAAGATGTTGGTGATTGCTGGTTAGATGCTGGTATTGTTCCATTTTCAACAATGAAATATTTTGAAGATAAAACTTATTGGAGAAAATGGTTTCCAGCTCAATTAGAAATTGAAATGAGATCACAAGTAAGATTATGGTTTTATTCTCAATTGTTTATGTCTGTTACATTAGAAGGGGTTTCTCCTTACAAAAGTATCTTGGCATATGAAGAAGTTAGAGATGAGAAAGGAAAACCTATGCACAAAAGTTCTGGTAATGCTATTTGGTTTGATGAAGCTGTAGAAAAAATGGGTGCAGATATTATGAGATGGCAATATTGCAGCCAGAATCCACAATTTAATGTATGTTTTGGTTATGGGCCTGCTAAAGAAATACAAAGAAATTTATTGATTGTAACTAATTTAGCGACTTAT
>CAYHOR010000048.1:0-5450 GCA_964358235.1 Candidatus Woesearchaeota archaeon | reverse complement strand
TTTTTTAAGTAAATATTGACCAAAATAGCTAATTTTATAAATACTGACTTAGTTTATTTCAAAATAAATGGACCCGTGGCTTAGCCTGGTATAGCACTGCTCTGATAAGGCAGGGGTCCTGCGTTCAAATCGCAGCGGGTCCACTCAAATTTCTAAAAAAATTCTAGATATAACTTATTCACTGCTGAAGATTTTCTATTTTGATCTACTGCAACTGTAACGTTACTTGGAACTAAACGTCTACCATAACGTTGTATACCATTTCTTGTAACTGAAAGTGAATCGGGACTAATTTGATCTCCAAGATAAGCGCACATTTCTTGTATTGCACGTGAATCATCATGCATAGGAGTTCCTATAGAAATAGAATCTATTGTTGTAGAAATTCCTGTAATAAGTGCTTGTTTTTCAACAAAGGCATGAATAATTCTCTCAGCAATTCCACGTTCGCTGTTCATACCAAATTTTTCAATATAATATGTTGTTGTACTTGAAGCACGACCACCAAGAATTGGACCATAACGTGCGCTTACATTTCTATCTAAAACTTCAACAATTCTTTCTTGTAAAGTCAACGGATCTGTAATTCCTTCACCAACAACAGAAATTAACGTTTGATTATCTTTTCGTTTAAGTTTATATTTTGAATCTAATACATAATTAATATTTTCGCCTTTAGCAAGTTCTTTTTCTTCAATTGCTAATGAAACTATTCCATCTTCAGTTCCGATCATATCAACAGATATTCCTTTTTCTGCGAATAATGAAAGAAGACTTTGGAAGAAAAAAGGACTGTCTTCTCTATGGATTGTATAAATAGTAAAACCTTCTTTTGCAGCGATACCTACTATACCTTGTTCAAGTATATCTCTTTCTCGAAGAATTCTTGTTCCAAGATCATTTGGTTCGAGTAAAGAACGTACACGCATAGGAATACCTGTTCTTCTACACCATGACATTGCTTCTTCTTGTAAGACAGTATTTCCACCATAAGCAAGTTCTCTTAATTCTCTATATGTAAGAGTTCTAACAATTTCAGCATTCGAAACAATTCTTGGGTCGGCTGCAAATATTCCTCTAACTTCTTTTAGATTACAATTTTCTACTGCGTTTAAAGATGCTGCAATAACATCTGCAGTTAAATCCGATCCTCCTTTAGAAAGAGTTACAGTTTGACCATTTGTGGATCGTCCATAGAAACCACCAACAACATAAATTTGTTTTTCAGTTTGAAAATTAGTTGTGTTTACATGTAATACTTTTCCAGCACCAAAATTTTCATCAGTAACTAATGCATCACGAGCATCAATCCATTGTGCACCGAGAAATTCTGCAAATAATTGAGCTTGTAAATGTTCTCCAAGGAAAAGATAATCGTCAGGCCTTTGTGCTTGGGTTATATAATCTTCTAATTGAGCTCTATTAAATTCTAAATCTGAAGGATTAGCAATATCTTCAAACAATTGTGTTATTCTTTCAATTCTATTATTTCCTTGTGATGTTTGTCGTAACAATTCTGTAACACGATTATTATATCTATTACCACTAATTGCAGGAGCAGAAACAACTACAACTACTTGATGACCTTGTGCAACTTCACGTTGAACCTCTGCTTGTAAACGTTTATATCCATCTGCAGAACCAGTAGATTCTCCTCCGGATTTTAGAACTTTAAAGCTCATTTTTTACTAAGTCCTCCGTTGTTTCTCTTTTTCGGATTAATGAATAACAACCATTTGAAACAATAACTTCTGCTGGACGAGGTTGACCGTTATATTGTGAACTCATAGTAAATCCATAAGCACCAGCTATTTGTATTGCAAGAATATCTCCTTCTTTTATTTTTGGAAGTGGGCGATCTTTTGCAAAACAATCTGTACTTTCACAAATAGGACCGACGACAGTTAATGTTTCGGTTTCTTCTAAATAAATATTATTTGCTAAAACAATAGGATGATAAGCTCCATACAATGCAGGTCTAATTAACGTGGTCATTCCTGCATCAACACCAACAAAATTTTCTTTGATAGTTGTTACTGTTGTAAGAAGTGTTCCTGATTCTGCAACAATATATCTTCCAGGTTCAATAACTAAAATAGCATTAGATTTTTTTGAATGTTTTATTCTTTCACCAACGGATTTTAAATTCAAATGATTTTCAAAAGATTCATATGGGACACCGATTCCACCACCAATATCCATCCATTCAAATTCAATTCCTACTTTATTTTCAATATTTTCTGCAATACTTTCCATAGTTAAGATAAGTTTTTCAAAATAAGCTTCATCAAGGATACAAGAACCAGTCATCATATGTATACCAAAGTGTTCTATACCTAATTCTTTTGCAAGATGATAACATTCTGTAGCAAGTTCTTCAGACATTCCAAATTTTGAATCTTTTCCACCAACGTCAATCTCAGGAAATTTACCTTTTCCAAATCCAGGATTGATACGGAAAGAAATTCTTTTGGGAAGACCAATTTTTTTTAATCTTTGGAATATAGAAATATGATCTAAGTTCATTAAAATATTTGTACTAAGCGCTTTTTTTAGATCTGTGTCAGAAGGATTTGTTGAGGTAAATACAGAGTTAGTTAGATTAAAACCCGCTTTCTCTGCAAGTTCTAGTTCAAAACGATTAGAACAGTCAACTCCAAGTCCTTGTTGGGCTATTAATTTTAAAATTGAATGATTAGAATTTGCTTTTATTGCGTAGCATATTTGTGCATTTGGAAATGCTTCTTTTAAATTATTAATTCTTTGAATAATTTTTTGTTGATCATAGACGTATAATGGAGTACCAAATTCTTTTGCTAAGCTTATTGTTGATACATTAGAGATTTGTAATTCCATTGCGTCTCAGAAAATAAAATAAGAGTTTAAAAAGATTAGCTTGAATTTGGGATTATTATTATTTAACTGAAACCTTTATTAATCTTTAAAACTAGAATAAATTATGATTAAAGAAGAAGTAAAAATTCTTTGGAAAATATATCTTGCTGAATTGATTAGAGGAATTGGTGCAGTTATAATACCATTTTTAGTTATCTTTCTTCAAAGTAAATCTTTAAGTTTAGCACAGATTGGGATTCTATTAGGTTCTGTATCATTAACTAATTTTTTTATGGAAATTCCAACAGTGGTTATCGCAGATAGATTTGGAAGAAAATTTTCTGCAATGTTAGGGTTTATAATACAATATTTAGCTACATTTTTAATGATTTTTACAGAATCATATTTATTACTATTATTCTTATTTATTCTTTGGGGAATAGGTTTTACTTTAACCTCTGGAGCATATGATGCCTGGATCTATGAATATCTTAAATCAAAGAAAAAAGAAAATCTTATGCATAATTTTTATTCGAGAAAATTGAGTTTTTCATATTTAGGATTAATTTTTTCTGGTATATTAGGTGGATATTTAGTATCATTTTTAGAATTATATTGGTTGATTATCTTTGATACAATCTTAGGATTTGTATTTTTAGGATTATTATATTTATTACCAGATCCACCAATATTAAAAGATAAAGAGTATACTGGATTTAAGTTATTTTGGAAGAAAACAAAAGAAGGTTTTAATTTAATAAGAAACAATAAAACACTATTATTATTAACAATAGCTTCTATGTTTTTTACAGTCGCAGTTGGAGCAAAAGAATTACTCTCTCAACCAGCATACCTCGAATTAGGAACACCTCTTTCTTATATTGGATATATTGCTTCAATTTCAGGATTAGTAATTTTTATTATTCCAAATTTAATATTAGGAATAAGTAAAAAATATCCTAAAAAAATAATAATTCTATTTTCAATAATTGAATTAATTACAATCTTTGGGTTATTATTTGTACATAATTATATTTTATTTGCATTTTTAATTATAATTTCATTTTTATGCGGAGCTATAATCAACCCAATTTCAGATAGTATATTTCAGCATAATTCTAAGACTGAAATTAGAGCGACATCAATGTCAATGTTAAATATGATGATATCTATGGTTTATTTTATTGTATTTTTTAGCTTTGGAATTTTAGCAGATATTTATGGAGCGAGGGTAATATTAGCATTATCGGGATTATTTATTATTCCTAGTATTGTATGTTATTTGTTTATCAAGAAATCTTAGCACCTTCAGGAATATCAGATTCTGGCGTCAAGAAAACTACTTTCTGATCTTTTGAAGCTGCTAACAACATACCATTGCTTTCTACACCACGAAGAACTGTTGGTTGTAGATTATTAATAATAATTATCTTTTTATTCAATAATTGTTCTGGTTTATAGTAAGGTCTTATTCCTGCGACGATTTGTTTTTGTTCTGAGCCTAAGCTTAATTGTAAAATATATAATTTATCAGCGTTAGGATGATTTTCAACTTTGATAATCTTTGCAACTCTCAAGTCAAGCTTTGTAAAATCTTCATATTGGACTAGTGATTCTTTTTGGGGAATAATTTCTTTCTTTTGCATTTTGTTACCATCCTCAATTCTTGTAAATAAGAACTCTTGTTTTTTTATTTTATAATTTTCAATCAATCCAAATTTAATTTGTTTAAAATTTTGGAATTTTAATCCTAAAGATAAGAATATTTTTTCTGAGGTTGAAGGCATAAAAGGTTCTAATAATATTGCAATTACCCTTAATGATTCTAAAATATTATACATTAATGATTCTAATTTCTTAGGGTTATCTTTTATTTCCCAAGGTTTTGTATCCGATATAAATTTGTTGCACTCGTTAATAAATTTCCAAATTTCAGATAATGCTATATTTAATTGATAAGAATTAATATAAGAATCTATAACTTTAAAGTTTAGTTTTTTTAATAATAAGTTCTTTGCAGATTTAGAAACTTTTGTTGGAAAATATTTTTCTACCATAGATAAAGTCCTATTATGCAAATTACTAAGATCATTGACCAGTTCGCTATTATGACGTTCAATCAAAGCTTTTTTTGAAAATGAACCATCCAATCCGGTAGGAATTTCTCTAACAAGGAAATAACGAATTGAATCTATAGGAAATTCCTGTGATAATTCTATTGGATCTACCACATTGCCAAGAGATTTTGACATTTTAACTCCACCTTCACCTTGAATAAATCCATGAACCAGTAATTTTTTAGGAAATTTTTGTTTTGTTGCAGCTAATATTGACAACCAAACTATACTATGATGCCACATAATATCGTGAGCAGTCAAGTGAATGTCTGCAGGCCAGAATTTTTTTAGTTGAGGAGTATTTACATTTGAGGGATAGTTTAGAAGTGCATCAAACCAGACCCAATTAACAAAATTGTTATCGAAAGGCAATGGAATTCCCCAACCAGTGTTCTTCCTAGAAATACAAAGATCTTTTACACCTTCTCTTTTAATTCTATTTAAGATAAACTCCTGCCTTTCTTTGGGGAAAATATAATTTTGTTTTTTAATATTAAA
>CAYHOR010000047.1:0-5451 GCA_964358235.1 Candidatus Woesearchaeota archaeon | reverse complement strand
TTCATCCTCTGGACTATTCCAATCTTCTAAAGCTTTTTCTGATGCTAAGAATGGAAATAATTTTTCATTAATTTTTTTCAAGGGTATTAATTCAATTTTATTTTCATAAACAATTATTCCTATTTTTGTTCCTTCTTTGAAACATTTTAAGGATCTAGCACTGTTTGGAATGCAAATCTGCCCTTTTTCTGTTATTGTGACTGTTTTGATTTCAATTATTTCATTCATCTTACTTGTAAGAAATGTAAGAGAGTTTATATAAATTTTTTGTTTTTCAATCATAATCTCAATATGCAAATATTGATCAAAAAAGGTTTACACTAAAAAGCTGAAGGATTTTCAGGATTAAACTACCAGTAGGTAACAATTTAACCAAAAGGTTTATAAATATCCCTTTTACAAAAAGTTTTATGAAAAAGATAACTGTGATAATTCCTTGTTATAATGAAGAGAAAGGAATTGGTAAAGTTGTAAAAAATATTCCTAGAGATAAATTGAAAGCTTTAGGTTATAATACAAAAGTTATAGTTTGTGATAATAATTCTAATGACAAAACTTCGGAAGTTGCTAAAAAAGCTGGAGCTATAGTTATTTTGGAGAAGAAAAAAGGCAAAGGGAATGCTGTTCAGACTTTAGTAAAAAATATTTCAAAAGATACTGATATTGTAGTTATGTTAGATGGGGATTATACTTACAAACCTCAAGAGATGTTAAGATTAGTTGAGCCTATAGATTCTGGGTTTAGTGATGTTGTTTTAGGTTCAAGATTATCAGGAAATATTAAAGAAAATTCTATGCCTGTTTTCAACAGAGCTGGGAATTGGTTATTTACGTTTATGGTTAGAGTTTTTTATCATGGCAATGTTACTGATGTTTGCACGGGCTATTTTGCTTGGAAGTATGACAAATTAAAACAATTATTCAAGTATATTGAAGCAGATCATTTTACTTTGGAAATGGAAATGGTTGCGAAGATGGCTAGGATGAATTTCAAGATTATTTCAGTTCCCATCACTTATGACACAAGAGGTCAATCTAGCTCAGAATTAAAAGCTTTAACTGATGGCAGGAAAATACTTTTTGCAGGCATAGAAAATATGTTCTGGAAGCCTTATTCAAAGTATAAATCTTCGTAAAATGTTTTTGAAAGAAATATTTATTGGACTAGTACAACATAGAGAATTTATTTTCTTTAATACTGGTGTGCACGTGTTATTTGCATTATTACTTGCTTCTTCTATATTTCCATTCTTGTCTAACAAATTAAGAGCAAGATACAATTATTTTTTCGTAGTATTTTTTCCAGCTTTGTTTGGTTCACTATTTCCTGATTTGATGTTTATTATTTCAACATGGGTTAAAGAAAGATCTTTGAATGGTTTGTTTTATTTATTGTCACATGGAGGAGATATTTACAATTCGTTTCACTTTGCATTTCCAATAATTTTAGTAGTTCCTACTACAGTGTTTTTAGTATTTGTTTTTAATAAAATCTTAAGACATAAATTTGATGATTTTCCTAAATGGAGTTTTTTGTTGATTTGCGTGATTTCATTATTTTGCGCTTTGTTTCATGTGTTTATGGACAGTGTGGGATTTTAGAATGGATCTTGAGGATATAGCTAAACAGAATCTAAATTATGCTTTAAATTTTGAATATTTGACATTAGGTTATTTAGGAATAAATTACTTGCTAAGGGATTATTTACCTGAAAATCATAGTGAAATATTGAGTCTAGACATTGATTGGATTGTTGTTAGTGTTTATATGTCAGCATCAGCTGTATATATGAAACGAAGTTTAGAAGCTTTTTTTAAAGCAAAATCTCTTGAGGATATTTAATTTTCTTTTACAAATTCTACATTGAGTAAACTTTTAAACCCTTCATCGCCAGTTAGAAATTTTAATCCCAATCTTAATGAAATTGCATAGCCTAAACAATCAGCATATGAATATCTTTTGCTAGAATGCTTAATACG
Source organism: Candidatus Woesearchaeota archaeon (assembly GCA_964358235.1). Lineage (GTDB taxonomy): Archaea > Nanobdellota > Nanobdellia > SCGC-AAA011-G17 > GW2011-AR17 > JAGVZZ01. The sequence goes on along the minus strand of CAYHOR010000047.1, from coordinate 3,471 downwards.
AAAAACCATAACCATGGGAATATCTTCATACGAAGGTTGAAATGTAATTGTTTTTAAAAGTTTTAATACTATCATAGCTTTTTCTTCTCCTTCTTCTTTCAAGACTGAATAATAAACTTCCATAACGTTGTAGTAAGTAGTTATTCCAATGCAACCTTTAAAATATTTTTCATAATTTTTTGATCCATTTAGATAAGAGATTACTGCATAACTATCATAAAAATATTCATTCATCATAGCCTTCCTTAATTTCATTCATAATTTCTTTTACTGATCTTTTGAATTTACAAAAACCAAATAATTGTGAAAGGTCATATTTCTTTTTAATTTCAATAGTTATAGTTTCATTTTCTTTAATATTTAGATTTTTTACTTCTTCTCTGCTTACTAATAATCCATAAGAATTTCCCCATTTTTTTAATTTAGTTTCCATGTTTATAATAAATTACTGAGTAGTAGTTACAATACAAAGATTTATATACTTATTATTGATTGAATCAAGATTAAAATGGGAAGCAAAGAATGTTATAAATTAGGGTATATTTTTGGCGGATTATCTTTATTACCATTTTTAGCCTATCATTTATCTAGTCAAAGTCTTGATAGTGCACAATCGCCAGATTCAATTTCTATGTTTGAAGGAATACAAAATATTTCTTTATATTTAGGTGCTGGTTGTTTATCTGTAGCAAGTTATTTTGGGTTTAGAGGAGTTAGTTTAGAAAATAGGATTGATAATGAATAGAATTAAACAAAAACAGGACTATTTTGATATGGCTTTTGAGTATGGAGGCATAGGTTTAGGAGGATTGGCTGTTTATTATTTATTAGATCATAATAGTGGTAGTACAGATATTTTTTTAAAAGTGCACAATATCTAGCTGGTGGTGGTGGAATTGTTTGTTTATTACTTTCAGGTTTGTGTATTGGATTAGGATTGGAAGACAAATTAAAGAAAAAATAGGTTATAGTTGTTCCTAAATAGTTACGAAAGATTTATAAATAAGTTAAATTGGAATATTATTTGAAGTACAAAAAAATGACAAGAAACTATATAATTAGCGAAGATGAATTAAGAAGAGAAAGAGAATATTTTTATGATATTGATAGAGCAAGATTAGATGCAGCATCAAGAAGTAATGATAGTATATAGTTACTTTCCATAATAATCGAACATTTTTATCATAAAATTAGGATTGTTTAATGCCTCTACTAATTTCATTTGAAATTCTTCTTTTGTAGCCCAAGGTGTTATTGCAAGCCATTTCTTAATTTTTTTCCAGGACTGTTCTATTGGATTAAGATTTGGACTATATGGAGGAAGTTGCATAATAATTAATTTTTCTTTGTTTTCTTCATAGAATTTTTGAACATGTTCTTTTTCAAAATGATACTTAGCACCATCGACGACAATTAGTATTTTTTCAAATTTTCTTAAAAGGGATTTTAAAAATTTTAACCATGTTTGAGCATTACATTTTTCTTCAGTCATCTGAGTTGAAAATTCATTTTCAGATAATGCTCCAAAAACTGAAATTCTTTCTTTTGTATGTGTGCACTTGATTGTTGGTTTGCTTCCTTTACGAAACCAGCCTCTAGTAATATAAGGTTTTACAATGAAGTGTGCTTCATCAGTGCAAAAGATCTTGAATCCAAGTTCAACGTAATGTTGAACTTCTTTTTTAAGTTTTTTTTAAACTCTTCTTGTAATTTTTTATTAGCTTTTCTATTTTCCTGACGAGGAACTTTAAGATTATAATTCATTTTTTTAACAATTTTCCAGATAGCACTTTGATTATAAGAAATACCATATTTTTTATAAATAATATATTGAACCAAGGTTGTAGTCCAAATTGTAAACGGAATATTTTGTTTCTCTGGATTTTCGTCTAATATTTTTTCTAATTCATCTTTTTGTTTCTGGGTTAATCTCGAGATTTTACCTTTTTGTTTTATATCAAAAATATTTTTTAAATCTCCATTTTCCATTCTTTTTAACCAATCATGAATTGTAGTTTTTGGTTTTTGCAGAGAAGAACTAATATATTCTAAAGTTTTTCCTTCTTTTCTTTGTATTGCAGTCAATAAACGAAGTTTAGCCTTTGTATTCTTCTCAGAATTATACATTTTTTTCAAGTCAACTTTGGATATATCCAATAAAAATTTATCACCTTTTTGTAACCATGTCATTTATTTTACCTCAACAAAAAAGAATATCTTCAAGTATATAAAATGTTCGGTTATTAAAGAATTATACTATATATAGAAGATCTACTAGAGATTTATTTGAAGAAGAAGAAGTATCTGGACAATTTAGAGAACAGAAAAGAGATCTTTTAGGAATATTGCAAGCTTCTAGAAATAGTAATAAGTAATTATTATAAGTGAAAATTTGGGGATTAAGTGATACTGAAATAAGTCTTTCTATGAATGCTTTTCTTAGAATATTGGATCTTGAAAAAACATTAAGTGAAGAAGATATACATACTGAAGAATTATAGTTTGTTTCGTGCTATCAGTTCTTGAAGGATTTCCGGAAATTTCTAGTTAACATTTTTAAATCTTTAACAAGTAAATTTGTTTATGAAAAAACTTATATATAACTCATTATATACTAATTATAGTAAAGATATAATGAACACAACAATACAATTGGATAAAAAGCTTGTCAAAGAACTGCAAGAAATAAGAGATTATCCCAGGCAAACTTATAATGAATTAATACAAAAAATGATTAAAATTTATAAAAATACAAATAAAAATAATCAATACGACGAATTTCTTCATAAGATTCAGCAGCAAAAAATGAAAGAGCTTTGGGATAATAAAGAAGATGAGGCTTGGGAAAATGCTTAGTTCTGGAGACATAGTTTTAGCTAATATTCAATTTGTTGATACTTTTGAGGTCAAAAAACGTCCTGCTTTAGTTTTGTTTGAAGAATCGGGAAACGTTGTCATAGCAGGTATTACCAGCAACTTGAATATGGATGGTGTGAAGATAAGCAAGAAAGATGGTGCAATTAAAGATAGTATAGTAAAATTAAATTATTTGTTTACTATTTCTGAGATTATGATTGAAAAGAAATTGTTTTCATTAAATTCTAAAAAGAAAAAAGAAGTTTATGATTTGTTATTAACTAAATTGAACAAGCTTGTTATGTAGAATTTTCAAGAAGCTTTTAACTGAAATATTTCCGGAAATTTGTTGTAAAGCTTTATTAATCTTAATTAGTATTTTACTTTTATGGAACAAGACAAATCTCTAATTGTATTTCAAGACAAATCAATAAGGAGAACTTGGTATAATAATGAATGGTGGTTCTCAGTAGTTGATGTAATTGGAGCTTTAACTGAAAGTGTTGATTCTAAAGATTACTGGTATAAAATGAAAGTTAGAGAAAAAGAATCTAGTAAAATTGAACTATCGACAATTTGTCGACAGTTGAAATTAATAGCTGAGGATAACAAATT
>CAYHOR010000046.1:0-5467 GCA_964358235.1 Candidatus Woesearchaeota archaeon | reverse complement strand
TAAATATATAATTTTTTAAAAACTTGGTTAACTGAAAGAGGATATCTAGTTGAAGAAAAAGATTACACTGAAAAAATCCAAGCTAATGGACTAAGAGTTTATGCATTTAACTGGATGTGTGAAAAAAGAATAGATGATTTTACTAAATGTAAATTAGCCCTTTATTATCAAGCTGAAGCAGAAAATGTTCAAATTGAGACTCATGATGGCAAGAAAAAAACAGCACAAAATGGTAATGTGATAATAAAAATCAGTTCATTTTTAGATATTGATCCTGAAGAAGAATGGAATATTAATAAAACCAATGCTACTAAAGTCTTTTTTAGAGAATTATGGATTAAACTATTGGCAAAAGGAGTCTGGGCAAAAAAACAAGCTTTACTTAATAAAGATACTAAATTGTTAATTGAAGATATTAATACCTATCTAAAATTATATCGGTATGACTAATATGAACTCAAAATTTTTTGCAGCAGTAGGAGTATTAATAGGTTTAATCATTGGTGCAGGTGTTCTAGGAATTCCTTATGTTGTCGCTAAAGCTGGTTTCTGGACTGGTGTAATAATAATAGTCTTTTTGGGATTAACTTCTTTATTGATGAACTTGTATTTGGGAGAAATCACATTAAGAACAAAAGGTATCCACCAACTTCCAGGATATGTTGGCAAATATTTAGGTAAACCTGGAAAATATTTAATGAGTATTGCATTGTTGATGACTGCTTATGGTGCATTAACTAGTTATTTGATTGGTGAAGGCCAAGCTTGGGGTGCAATATTTCACGTTAATCCTTTTTATCCAATGATAATATTTTTCTTATTAATGTCAATTCCAGTTTATTTTGGATTAAAATTGATTAAACCTTTAGAAATAATAATTAACTCTCTTGTAGTTTTAGTTATAGCTGGTATTGCTTTTTTTGCTCTGCCTTCAATGAGTATTTCAAATCTCTCAGGATTCGATGCTGCTAAATTAATAATTCCTTATGGAGTTGTTCTGTTTGCATTTGGAGGATTTGCAGCAATTCCAGATTTGAGAGTTATACTTGATAAAGATAAAAAATTATTGAAAAAATGTATTATCACTGGTTCTTTAATACCATTAATATTATATATTATTTTTGCAGCTTCGGTTGTAGGAGTTACCGGATCTCAAACTACTGAACTAGCTACAATTGGACTTGGAAACATAGTTGGTGAACATATGGTTTTGCTAGGAAATTTGTTTGCAGCTTTTGCAATGTCTACAAGTTTCTTGCTTCTTAGCTTAGCAATTTTATGGCTTTACACTTTAGACTATAAAATACAAAAAAACTTTGCATTTCTGCTGACATTATCATTTCCATTGGCTATAGTTCTTCTCAACTTTGCTTCATTCGTGCAAATAATAGGAATTACTGGAGCAATTGCAGGCGGTGTTGAAAGTATATTAATCATTTTAACTCATAGAGCTGCTCAAAAAAATTCTCAAAGAAATCCAGAATATTCTATAAAAAATCGTCTGTGGTTGTCAATTTCATTAATTTTAATTTATCTCTTTGGTATGTTCACATTATTACTTTAACTTTGTCCTTTGCAAGTCACGAAACCTTTATATACTACCTCTTGCACCAATAATTTAATTAGCATAAGAGAGAAGAATAAAATGTTTTGATCCCAGACAAGTTCTGGAGAAATTCTCTGAAAATAGAGTTTACAAAGCATTTTAGCTTACTGAAATTAAAGCAATGCTTGTAGACAGTAACCATTTCTCAGATTATACTATTAGGTGTAAAAATGAAATTTGAAGAATTAAAAATAAATGAAAATACTTTGAAAGCACTAATTAGTTTAGGCTTTACAGAACCAACAGACATTCAAGCTAAATGTATTCCAGAAATTGTTGCTGGTAAAGATTTAGTAGGGCAATCAAGTACAGGCTCAGGTAAAACTGCTGCATTTGGTATTCCAATAATAGAAAAAATCCAAGCTGGTCATGGAATTCAAGCTTTAATAGTTACTCCAACAAGAGAATTATGTGTACAAGTTAATGATTCAATCAAATCATTCGCAAAATTCCATCCATTAAGAGTTGTTAGTGTATTTGGTGGAGTAGGTATTGGTCCACAAATTGACTACTTGAGAAAAGCAGACATAGTTGTAGGAACTCCTGGAAGATTATTAGATCATCTTGAAAGAAGAACAATTAATCTATCAAAAGTAAAAATTTTAGTTATTGATGAAGCTGATAAAATGTTTGAGATGGGATTCATTGAAGATGTTGAAAGAATTGTAAAAAATCTTCCTCAACAAAGACAGACTTTATTGTTCAGTGCAACAATATCTGGCAGTATTCATCAACTTATCAAAAAATATTTAAACAATCCTGTAAATGTAAAAGCACAAATTCATGTAGATAAAAGTCTATTAAAACAAAAATATTTTGTTGTTAAAAATAGAGAAAAATTTTCTTTGTTGGTGTATCTGATTAGAAAACATCCTGAAAAATTTTCATTAGTATTCTGTGCTACAAGAGCTGTTGTTGATATAGTTTCAAAAAATCTTGAAGATAATGGAATAAACGCTCAAGCAATTCACGGTGGTTTATCTCAAAATAAAAGAATGTTTGCATTAGATTTACTAAAAAGAGAAAAAATTAGTGTGTTAGTAGCTACTGATGTTGCTGCAAGAGGTTTAGATATTAGAAATGTATCTCATGTATACAATTATGATGTACCAAAAACTTCTGATGACTATACTCACAGAATTGGTAGAACTGCTAGAGCTGGTTCTGGTGGAGATGCAATTACTCTTTTAAGTGAAAAAGATTATGATAATTTTAACCAAGTTCTTTCGGATAAAAATATTGTAATTCATAAAGAAGAGCTTCCTCAATTTGAACCAGTTAAATTCTTTAGACCAGAAATGGAAAGAAGACCTTTTGGTGGTCAAGGTAGAGGCCGAGGTGGCTTTGGCGGTGGTAGAGGATCTGGTAGTTCTAGAAATAGACACAGTGGTTCAGGTTTGGAAAGAAAAGGTCCTAGATTCGGTTCTAGGTAATTTATTTTTTTTAATGATAAATATTTCTCAAGCAAAAGTGTTTGAAAATTCTGCTATTAGAAAATTAGAACAGCAAGTTTGGAAAGGTAAAGATATTAGTGGAAATTACAAAAATTTAGATTTAATCAAATTTGACTATGTCTTTGTTGCAAAGGAAAAAAATAAGATAATTGGTGCAATTCTTGCTATGAAAACAGTAAAAGATGAAATTTACGTAGAAGATGTAATTATTCATCCCAAATGGCAACATCAATGTATAGAAAAAAAATTGTATGAAACTCTTTTGGCAGCTTGTGGGAATGTTTCTGTTATCACTTCTGTAGATATTACAAATGATGCTTCGATTAAACTCCATAAAGAACTTGGATTTAAAGGGGTAAAGAAAATAAAAAATCCATTTGTTATAGATATGAAAGAAGAGAGTTTTCTTATGCGTAAAGATAAAAAGTAAGTTAATCTCTACGTTGCTGCAGGAAATATTTGGTTTTAAGTGGCTTTCTTGTTAATTATAGATATTGTCATGATGATCCAAATCATAAAAAATAATCTTATCCTCAGATTCTACATAATGAAACGTTAAAACAAATGGACCTATAATATGAATTCTTTTCAAATGCTGTAAAGGTTTTCTTAAATTTTTATAATGATTAACATTTTCACAAGTAAGAATTTCTTCTGCTTTTCTTTGAAACGCTTGGTAAAGAACAATATCTTTTTTATAGACTTTTTCTAAAATTTTCTGCAATCTTTCTTCTATTGCAAAACTACGCATGCTCTATATCCTTCCAGAGCTGAGAAAGGGATTTATATTCTTTAAACTTGCCGGACTTTTCTATTTTTTGAATTTTCTTAATAAATTCTGGTCGAAGTTCAGGTTCAAGTTGGTTATCTTCATATTCTTTAATTATATATTGAATAGCTTCTATTTTATTTTTCAAACCTTGTTTTGCTTTTACAATCTGTAAAATCTGATCTTGATGTTCATTTAAAGCTATAAGAGTTTGTATCATATTACATTTTGTTACATTTTGTTATATTTAAAGCTTTTGATTTTTAGTTAAGTTTATAATTTTATATTGATTATATTTTTTTATGAATAAAGAATTATTATTTAAAAGAAAACAATTGGATATTATAGATAAACAAATTATAAAATTAATTTCTAAACGTTTAAAATTAGCATTTTCAATTATGAGATTTAAGAAAAAGAATAATCTAAAAATTATTGATCTTAAAAGAGAAAAAGAAGTTTTTAGAACCAGAGTAATCTTTGGTAAAAAACAAAAACTGAATTCTTCATTCATAAAAGATTTGTTTAAAGTTATTATTAAAGAGTCTCATAAATTTGCTAAGAAATTATAAATTAAATTTTTGTGCTATAATCAAAGTAATTAAAGCAATAGGTAAAGAAAGTAAATCTTAAAATTATAAAAATGGTGAGCTGGGCAGACCTTAGAAAGATTTATAAGTTTAAAGGTTCTACAGTTTAACAGTTAAACTGGGAGGAAAGACTATGGAAACCGAATTTGTAAAAATGAGTCCAAAAGGTCAGCTTGTTGTTCCACAAGAGATTAGAGAAGAAGAATCATTTAAAGCAGGAGATAGATTTATTGCGTTTTCTGTGAAAGAAGGAGTTTTATTTAAGAGAGTAGAAATGCCAAATGCTAAAGTAGAATTTGAAAAACTCTCCAAAGAAATAGAAGCACAGTTCAAAAAACAAAAAATAAACACAAAAGATGTACAAAAAGCAGTGAAATGGGCAAGACAAAAATAGTTATTGATACAAATATTCTCATTTCTGCTATTGGATGGGAAGGAAAACCAAAAGAAATATTCAGAAGAGTACTTGCTGGAGAATTTGAACTTATTCTTGCAGAAAAACAAGTTGAAGAACTCAAGAAAGTAATGAATTATCCAAGATTAGGATTTACGGAAGTTCAGAAAACAGCCTTTCTAGAAATTCTTTTTTAAATAGCAACAATTGTAAAAATTGAAGGAAAGTTAAAAGTAATAAAAGAAGATCCAGATGATGATATGATCTTAGAATCTGCAATTGAGAATAATGTCTCATATATTATTAGTGGAGATAATCATCTCTTAAAACTGAAAGAGTTTCAAAATATTCAAATTATTACTGTTTCAAAATTTTTAGAAGAATTAAGTAAAATATGGTGAGCCAGGAAGGACTCGAACCTTCGACGACCTCCTTGTAAGGGAGGGATCATAGCCACTAGATCACTGGCTCATATCTTCAAAACGAATAAATCTCTTTTTAAATAAGTTTCTATTCCTTTTTTAGCTTGTAGTATACATAACAAAAGATAACAATAATCTTTTTAAAGAATCTAATTTTCATTAAATTATGACAGATTTAGAATATTTAATATGTCCTAATAAACATTCAATTCCGTTTATAAGAGATGTTTTT
>CAYHOR010000045.1:0-5469 GCA_964358235.1 Candidatus Woesearchaeota archaeon | reverse complement strand
AGTGCATAATAATTTATGCAGGATTAGTATCCTTTGCAACTACAACCAATTTAGCAATACCTTTCTCAATTGCTTTTGTGGTTTCATTAGTTCCTCTCTTAAGTTTGCCAGAATTTTTTGCTACTTCAATAGCTTCATATGCTTTTTCAGCTAATTGTTTTTCATCCATTGTAATAACCTCCTAAGTTATCATCGGTTCTACTATTCTGGAAAAATTGTTTATTTAAATACTTTTCCTAAGAATTTTAAAAAGAGGTTAAATTAATAACAATAAATACTTTACATTCAAAATAAAAATGACAATAGAAGCAATTGTTTGGGATATTGGTGGAGTATTGATAGAAAATCCTGATATAGAGAATTTTTGGAAAGGGGATATAGAATCTAAAGAATTAAGAGAACAATTTGGGGCTGGCAAAATTTCTATTAATCAGTTTGTTTCAAAATCTGCAAAAATGCTGGATATGAGTAAATTAAAGTTTTTGAGAGAATGTAAAAAAATTTACTTTTCTATTAAAATTATAGAAGAAGTTTTTGATATTTATCAAAGAATTCAAATAAATCAATATATTCTTTCAGATACAAATCCAATACATGCAAAGTATATTCAAGCAAATTTTAAACAAATTTTTAGATTATCTAAAGGAGTTTTTTTATCCAATAAAATAAAAAGAAGAAAATCAGACATAGAAACTTTTGAATTTTTAATAAAAAAAATAAGATTAAAACCTGAACAGATATTATTTATCGATGATACTAAAAAACATATTGAAAAAGCAAAATCATTAGGAATAAACACAATTTACTATCAAAACCCACAACAACTTTTAGAAGAATTATGAATATTTGAAGTAAAAATCTAAAAAAAATTACTTCCGTTTCTTTGTTTTTTTAGTAGTATCAATACCTAACCAGCTGTATAACCAGCAATGTCCAATGGCTGTTTCAACAAACATTAATATTGCAAACAATGCAAATAGTACTGCTAAAACAGTGTAACTGGCTCTATAAAAAACAATACTTGCACATAAAGAAGCAACTCCTAACAAAGCTCTTACAACTCTATCCCAAACTCCTAAATTTTTTTTCATTTTCTCTTCTTAGCAGTTTTTTTCTTATTTTTAGTTTTTTTAACTTCTGCTTCAAGTTTTTTTAATTCTTTTTCTAACATCTCTAAACTTTTTTTAGAAATCATCAAAGCGTCTTTTCCAACTTGTTTTGCTTCAGCTTTTAATTTTTTATTTTTAGCTATAAACATATCTTCGTTTTGTTCACCTTTTCGAATTAACTTTTTTCCTACACATTTAATTCTTTCTTTGATTGTAACTCCTAAACCTAAACCTGCAAGTCCAATCTCTCTTAATTTTTTTCTCATTTAATCCACCCCCTTTCCCTCACGGATAATAGATATTCCCAGCATAACAGCCAAAAATATCGTGATCAAGCCACTAAGCCAAGCAAGATATGGAATTCCATAAAACCTCGGTTCCAATCCTGCTATTACAAACATTCCTGTTGCAATTATTGTTCCACCCATTATTAGACCCAAAGTTAATCTATTGCTAGATCTATCAATCTCAATTGTAAGACCGCTTAATTCTTTATGATCAACTTCTAATTTGACTTTTGGTCCATTCTTCAATATATACATTATACTTCTTAAATCTTGCGGTAATTTTCTTAATGAACTATTAAATTCAATAAATTTATTTTTAAAATCTTTTAACATATTCTTAGGACTGTTTTCTATTTTCAATATTTTTTCAACTTGTGGTCCACAAATTTCAATAAAATTAGATTCTGGATAAATTTGTTTTGCAAACCCTTCAGCTGTAACAACAGCTTTTACTAATAATACAAAATTGCTTGGAAATTCCATATCATATTTTCTTCCGAGATTAAAAGTATCCTCAAAAAATCTTTTCATATTAATTTTATTTAATGAAACTCCATGATATTCAGCCCAAGCTTCAAACAAATCTTCTTTTAATTTATCTCTATCAATACTTTCATTTATCACACCTACTTCAATAAAACTTCTTGATAATAAATCTAAATCCCCTTTGACTAATCCTACTAACATCATTTCAACATTTTCAGCCATTTCTTTTGATATTCTTCCAACAATTCCAAAATCTAATAATGCAATCTTTCCATTTTTCATTAAAAATATATTACCTGGATGCGGATCTGCATGGAAAACTCTTATTTCAAATACTTGTGTGATCATGCTGTGATAAAATGTCAAAGCAATTTTCTTTCTTTGTTCTTTGCTCAGATCTTGAATTTCAGAAATTTTTTTTCCTTCAATAAATTCCATAGTCAAAACTTTGTTAGTGGTATAATCCCAGAAAACTTTAGGGATTTTTATTTGTGGATTAAGCTTGTAATGTTCATAAAATATTTCAATATTTTTTGCTTCTAATGTATAATCTAATTCTTTTTCAGTATACTTCTCAAACTCTTCAACAATTTTCTTAGGTTTGAAAGGTCTTAATGATTCCAAATATTTTTCAGCTTCTTCAGCAATGTAATGCAATAAATCAATATCTGCTTCGAAAGTTTTTTTGATATCTGGCCTTTGTATTTTTACTGCAACAATTTCTCCAGTCTTTAATTTAGCTCTGTGAACTTGACCAACGGAAGCAGAAGCAATTGGTTGTTCGTTGAATTCAATAAATATTTCTTTTAATTGTTTTTTTAATTGTTCTTCAATAATTATTTTTACTTGTGAAAATGGAAATGGTTTTACATTATCTTGCAATTTTGAGAACTCATCACAGTATTCTTGGGGTATCAAATCAGATCTTAATGACAACATTTGTCCAATTTTAACAAACGCCCCGCCAGCTTCATCCATAACTCTTCTTAATCTTTCAGGAATTTGACTAGTAGGTTTCTTTTTAACACCAAAATTAAATTTTCCACCTAAATGTAACGGAGAATCAAAATGTAATTGTTGAACTATCTCATCAAATCCTTCTTTTATGAGTAATTTTATTATATCTCTTAATCTAGAAAACCTTTTCATAGCACTTACAAAAGCCATATAAAAATTACTGTGCTTAGGGTTTAAAAATGTTTATGTTATTTTTTCTTCTAAACCTTCTTTAGTAAAAGCTTCAACAAATAATGTTAATGAACCAACAGAAAATAAGCCTATCGTTAAATAAAATGGTATTTCACTTGTAGAAAATTCATATACAAAAGCTGTAATTCCTGCTCCTAACAATGAACCTTGATATAATATTTCAAAATAATCTCTTGCCATAGTTCTATTTTTTTAATATATCTTTAAAATACTTGTGGTATTGGTAATGCTTGAATTAATGCAAATAATATAATTGCAATTGCCATACTAACTATATATACAGTCTTATTCCAATCCCAAACTTTCTTTCCATCTAAAATCCATAATGGTATTAAATTGAATATTGCTAGCCAAGAATTAATAATAGCCCCAAATGCAAACAAAGTCCCTAAAAATCCTTCTTTGAATATTAAAGCTCCGCCTAAAAACAATATTGTCAAGATTATATTAACTAAAGGTCCGGCTAAAGAAATTTTTCCATTCCTTTCTTTGCTTACTCTGCCGGCAATCATTACTGCTCCAGGTGCTGCAAACACTATTCCTAAGAATGAAGTTATTACTGCTAAAAATAACATAAAATTATCAGCTCGAAATTCTGCAAAACAACCATACTTCTGAGCAACAATCTTGTGTCCTAACTCATGCAGTAAAAATCCAATTCCAATTGTGAATGCTGCTAAGAATATATTTGTTATTAATCCTAATCCTAAAACTCCTCCGGAGATTACGATAGCAAAAGCTAAAGATACAAAGAACCAAGCTTTTGTTAAGTCTCTCAATTCAATTTTTGAAAATTTTATAGACATAATCTACTTTAAAATTTTTTTATTTATATATCTTGCCTATTTTATTTCGAAAGATTTATATATTATATGTGTATTTGTAACACTAAGTTGTTGTAAAAAAAACAATAAGGAGAACAAAAATGAAACAAAATCTTATAGGATATTTCAGAGGAGAACCAACACATCATCAAAGAATGACTGCAAATGGAAAAATGATTGCATCAGGACGAGGATTGGCTTGTATTTATTTACCTTTCCGTACAAATATTGAATCACTTGCAATGACAGCTTTAGATCAGCCATTTTCTTTTAGAGAAACAACAATTGATAGTCAAGAAGCTACTCTTCAAGGAGCTTTTCTTTATAGAGTAATTAATCCACAAGTAGCACTTGACCATTATAATTTTGTAATTGACCCCTCTACTGGGAACTGTAAAGGTGATGGACCACAAAAAATGCCAGAATCTGTTCTTGAAATAATACGTGCTCAAACAAGAGGATTTGTTCAAGCAAAACCTCTCGAAGAGATATTAACAGCAAGCACAGAACTTTCTAGTACAGTTCTTGATAAGATAAAAAAAATGTCTGTATTAACAGATATGGGTCTTGGTGTTGATGTTGTATATTTCTCTTCTATAACCCCTAAAAAAGAAATTGCTGCAGGGTTAGAAGCAACATATAGAGAAAAACTTTTAGCAAGAGCTGATGAAGCTTCCTATGCAAGACGTGCAGCTGCAGTTGAAAAAGAAAGAGCTATCAAAACAAATCAGATGGATACAGATATTCTTATTGAAGAAGAGCGAAAAAAACTTATTGCCTTACAAGCACAAAACATAGAATCAGAAGCACAAGCAAAAGCAAATGCTCTTGGATTAGAACTTAAAGCTTTTGGTGGTCAAAGTTCTGAGAATATACGTGCACTTGCTCTTTATATGATGGGAAAGAATGCAGCAAATATTGGAACTCTAACTATTACTCCTGAAGTTCTTGCAGGACTTGCTGGGAGATCGTAGGAGAAAAAATGGAACTTGATAAAGTTGTTGTTGTACATCGAAGAACAGGATTAGATGAACTTATCCGGCGTCATGCAACGCTTTCTCAAGTTAGTTTTTATTTAGAGAGTAGAGGAGAATCTTTTGAGGATTATGCAGCAGCTGACATAGCATATAAAGATGGTTTTCAAAAAACAATTGCTGGTATTCCCAGAGGAATGCGTGTGGAACAAGTAGAAAAAGAACTGCTTGGTACTTATCTTTTTAGTGATAAAGATCTCGTTGTTGTTGCAGGAGATGATGGATTACTTGTCAATACAGCAAAATATGTTAAATCACAACCAGTTATTTTTGTTAACACAGACCCTTTACGATTTGATGGAGTTCTTGCGTCATGTAAACCTATTGAATTTGAAACTTTTGTAAAGGCATATCTTCATGAACAATGGCCTTTAGCTTATCATACTATGGCAGAAGCACGACTTGAAGATGGGCAAGTACTCACTGCATTGAATGATCTTTTTATAGGAAAAAGAAATCATAGTTCTGCACGATATTCACTAAAATACAAAGATCAAGCTGAAAAACAATCTAGTAGTGG
>CAYHOR010000044.1:804-5543 GCA_964358235.1 Candidatus Woesearchaeota archaeon | reverse complement strand
TATATCTCATAAAAGAAAGAACTCTTATTATAAGTGATATTCACATAGGGTATGAAGATTCGTTGACAAAAAATGGGTTTATGATTCCGAAAGTTCATTTCAAAGAATTTTTAAAAAGATTAAGTAATATGTTAGATAATGTTGAGACTGTTGTAATTAATGGTGATCTTAAACATGATTTTGGAGGAATAAGCTCTACTGAATACAGGGAGAGCAAGGAGTTGTTTGATTTATTGAAAGGAAAAAAGATTATTTTAAACGAAGGAAATCATGATCCAGTATTGAAGTTTTTAGTTAAAGATATTATTATTCAAGATTATTACAAAGTTGGCGATATTTTAATTTGTCATGGTGATAAGGTTATTTCTGAGGATTGCAAAGTTATAATTATTGGTCATGAACATGCTGCTGTGGGATTGAAAGAAGGAATAAGAATTGAAAAATATAAATGTTTTTTAAAAGGAAAATTTAAAGGGAAGATATTGATTGTTATGCCGTCTTCTAATCTAGTTGTAGAAGGTACGGATGTTTTAAGAGAGAGTAGATTGTCGCCTTACTTACAAAAAAGTTTAGATAATTTTGAAGTATTTATTATTTCTGACAAGGTTTATGATTTTGGGAAGTTGAATGGGCTTCTTAAAGTTTAGTAGATTTCTACCTCTAATTCTTTTACTCTTTCAAAGTGTTTTATATTTCTTGTAAGAAGTTTTTGTCCATTTTTTATACATATTCCTGCAATCATACTATCTTCAGGTTGAATTGGTTTTCCACTTAGATATAATTCACTATGAATTTTTCCTCCAATTTTTGCACTTTCTTGATCAAAATTAAGAAGACCTAATTTTTCTAAAAGAATATTAATTTTTTCTAACTTTCTTTGATCTTTCAGATCTGCAATGCCTTGCCAAATTTCAAAAACAGTAATAGATGTTGTAAAAAGAGAACTATTTTTCTTATCTAATTCTTGGGCTTTTTTTACTGCTTCTTCTTGATTATTCAGAAGATCTATTATAAAACAAGTATCAAGTATCATTGAAGTATTTTCCTTGTTTGTTTCATTCTTTTTGCAGATTCTTCTTTAAGACGGCTTATTTTTTCTTTAACTTTTGTTGATTCTTCATTAGTAAGTATCCCTGCAAAATCTGTTAAACGGACTTTTGAAGTTAACCTTCTAATGACTTCACTAAAACTTTCATTATTCTCTTTTAATGCACCCAATCTATCATATGCATCTTCTGTGATAGTTAATGTTTTTGTTGCCATGTGTACGTGTATGTACGTGTACTATTTAAACTTTGTGGATTGGGGTGTATATTGCTGAAATATTATTTATTCTAAGGTTTGGAAAGTTGTAGTGGTTAAAAAATTAATAATTAAGAAAAATTAATATCCCGTTTTTGAATATAATTAATTCCTTCCTTAATCATAGCAATTTCCACAGAATATCTTGGATTATTTGATACTCTGGCTAAAAATTTTTCTCCCATCCTAATATAACCTTCAAAATCATTTGCTATTCCATAAGCATTTGCCACATTAAATATACTCCAAGGTTCTGAAAAATCTGTTAATAATGCTTCAGCTTTTATTGGTTCGTTTTTAACACCATAAATTCTTTGTAAGTTTCCTACAACTGCTTTAATTTCATCTTCTGGAATTTCCAATTTATATTTTCTTACAATTCCTAATGCTTCTTCATAATCTCTGATACCTTTATCAATTGTAACATTTAATTTGTGTTCTCTTATTGCAGCTCTGTGCAGCATAGCTTGGACTAATTTATCTGGATAACTTGTTTTAACTCTTTGTAGAATTTCTATACTTTGATCTAAATATTTAACTGCTCTTATTGGTTCTTCTCTAACTACTAATAATCCTAAATTTATTCCTACAGCTCCAGCATTAATTAATCCTTCTTCATCATTCATCTCTAATCCTATTTTTATAATTCTTTCATAATCTGGAACTGTTCTATCAAATAATTCTTGTTGTACATAACAATCTGCTCTGAATGCTAACAACTCAATTTGATCTCGCAACTTATATTTACTAACTTCATCATCAACTCTGTTAAGAATTCCATCCATTTCTTGGAGAGTTCTTATTCTACTTAATTCAGATTTAATTTCATTAATTATATCTTCAATTGTCATAATTTTTATTGTTTATTAGTAATATTTAAACCTAACTTGTCTTTGATTAGAGACTAAACACAATTAATACAATATCTTATTCAAATTTTAAAACAAATTTACTGTAAATGCATTAAACTTATAATTACCAGTATATCTTTCTTTTTTATGAAAGTTGTTTTATTCTCAGCACATCCAGATGATGAAGTTCTTGGAGCTGGAGGTTTAATAACTAGATTAAAACGAGAAGATACTATAGAGATAATAAATTATTCTTTAACTTATGGAAATCCTTCACAAGTTGATGTAAGAAGAAATGAAGTTTCTGCTGCTTGTAAACTTTTAGAAATTGAATCTAAAAATGCAGGTTTATCATTAGTAGAAAAAACTGAAATAGTATCAGGTAAAGATGAACAAAAATTGCGTATTCCCAAAGATGATACAAGTATAGGTATTGTTTTAGGAATTATTCAAAATGAAAAACCAGATATAATTATTACTCACCATAACAATGATGCACATCCAGATCATATTGCTGCTAATTATTTAGTTAATTCTGCATTAAAGGTTTATCATCCAGAGGTTTTAGTTTTATTTCATAGAATTTGGAAAGATCTTTCTTCACCCAATTTGTTAGTAGAAATTTCAAACGAAGATTTAGAGAGAAAGGCTAATGCTATGCGTTATCATGAAAGTGAAGTCACAAGAAATATAGGATTATTAGATGTTTTTGTTTATGCTCATGCTTCAACAGCTCCTTTACTATATTGTGAAAGAATTCTTGGTTGGGGATGTCCAAATCAAGGAATTAAATTTGCAGAACCATTTGAAGCAGTATATAATTCTGATAGAAGATTTTCTCCTAGAGTTATAAGTCTTAAAGACAAAGTAAATATAGTTTCATAATCTTTTTAAAGAGTTAATTAAAAGTTTTGATTTATGACATCATATGAAGATTTTTTTACAAAAGAGTTTGCAACTCAGTTAGACACAGCAAAAAAAGAATTTCAAAGAGAATTATTTGATACTGAAATTAAACCAATAGAAGAAGATAAATTAGTCTTTTTAGGAACAGGAATGAGTTCTTGGGTTACTTATGGAGGTTCTAATTATGTTCCACAAAGAACTGGTGCTGGTTTAAGAGTTGTAATGGATGGCATCGCTATTCATATAGATCCAGGTTATTTAGCTGCGGCACAAACTATGAAATATTGTGGCGTTGCTCCTATTGATGGAATTGTAGGTACACATGTTCATCCTGACGGTGTATGTGGTTTACAGGAATTATTATTCTATGCTGGAAGAGGTGGTTTAAGAAAACAAAAACCTGTTTTGATGGGTAATAAAACATTAGTTGAGGGTTTTGAATTAGATGGAAAACAAATAAGATTTTTACCAAATGATCCACTTTTTGTAGGAAATTGTTCTAACATAATTTCTTTAGCTCCTGGAGACGAATATGAACTTGGAAAATTAAAACTTATAGCTACTCCTGTTGATCATCCTGAGTGGTTTAGAAAAGAACCAGCTTTTTCAGTTAATAAGGGCATTGGATTAAAAATTGTTGGATCTAAATTTACAGTTTCATATGTTGGAGAAACTTCTGTTCATGGAACAGCACAGACTCATTGGGGTCAAGCAAGATCTCTTACTGAAGGTTCATATGATCGTTCTGGAGAATCAAAATTAGATCAAATTGCAGAAGCTCATCAAGGTGCAGATATATTAATTTGTCCAATTGCAAGTTTAGTTCCTAATTCAGTTAGTCCTGGAAATCATATGAGAATTGATGGTGTTTATGAATTGGCTAATATAGTTAAACCTAAAAAACTTTTTTTAACAGACATTTCTGCAGAGTGTGATATGAACAGAATGACTGATTTATCTGATGTATATGATACAAATAAAACAATTGATGAAACATTTATTCGATATGGTGCAAGAGCTTTAGAAGATAAATTAGGAATTTTAGTAAGAGTAATGTCTGATGGTACAGAGGTAAAATTATAGATTTAAAATGAATATAGAAACATTTACAAAAGGAAAAGTACTAGAAAGGAATGAAGATTTCTTTGGTTATGATAATACAACTCTTGTTGTTGCTGATGGTGCTACGGATAAGAACAAACAAAGTTTTGATGGTTCTACTGGAGCTGAATTAGTTTCTAAGGTGGTTGTTAAAGCTTGTTTGGAGACTTTATTAAATGGGGTTCTGTTAGTAGAAAATATTAATGAGGCAATTAAAGAGTTATATCAACAATTAAAATATACCAAATATTTAGATAGTTTAGATAATACATTTTGTGCAACTTTTTGCTGTGCAAGATTAAGAGAAAATTTATTGGATATTACTCAAGTTGGAGATGTTGGATTTAGAATTAATGGTACAGAATTATTCACAAATGAAATGCTTATTGATAAAATTACTGCTGCAACTCGAGCAATGTATATTAAAGAAACTGGAGATATTAATGGAGGAAGGGATGTTATAATGCCTTTATTAAAAGCTCAAAGAGATTTATATCAAAACCATACAACTCATCCACTAGGATATGGTGTTGTTGATGGTATTAGAACTCCTGAAAAATTTATTAAAATATATACAAA
>CAYHOR010000044.1:0-794 GCA_964358235.1 Candidatus Woesearchaeota archaeon | reverse complement strand
GATGGTTATCCTTTAGTTCCTAGTGAAGTTTCAGTTGAAGCTTGGGAATCAGCTAGACAAAAAGTTATTGAAAAAGATCCTTTCAGATATAATGAATACCCTTCAACAAAAGCAAATGATGACAGGACTATTTTAATCGCTAGATTTTAATTAATTCATTAATTTTTGAAGTTACTTCTTTATAATTTTCATTTGATAATTTTGCAACTTTTTTTAGAATTACACTTTTGATAATTGTATTTATTTGCCAGTATTTTACTTTGCTTTCAAAAGGTAAACTTCCTTCACTTTAAGGATTACTTGTGATAGAACATCCAATGATATTATCTTTTTTTGTAGCAAGAATTAGCATAAGTCTCTTTTATGCATTAATCAAATCAGAAAAAGGAAAAGTAACTATAACAATATCATCCTTAAAATACATCATCCCACCTATCATCAAATTTGTTATTCCAAGTTTTCTTTAATGAAGCTTCACTTAAAAGCATTAACATCATTTTGTCATCCATCTTTATTGGTTTGAGAACAATTTTGTTATTTTCTTCTAAAATTATTAATTGAACACCTTTTTCAAGTTTAAAATCATCTCTCATTTTTTTCGGGATTACTATTTGCCCTTTTTCTCCTATGCTAACAACTTCAACCATACTTGTAAGAAAGTCATAATAGTGTAAAAATCTTTCTAATATTAGCAGTATTTGAGATCTCTGACAAAACCCATTTAGAGTTAAAGTAAATATTTATCAACTTGTTTTTTTGCTAATTCTCTTTTTCTTTGATGTTCAGCTAAAAAT
>CAYHOR010000043.1:0-5578 GCA_964358235.1 Candidatus Woesearchaeota archaeon | reverse complement strand
TTTATCTTTAAAAAATCTGGAAGAAATTGACGGAATGATTGCACCACATAAAGAGAAACATGATATTGTAACAATTGTTACACATGAAGAAGTCGTTCTTTCATATCCAAGATATTGTTTAAAACAATTATTAAATATAGATAAACAAATAGGATATATAGACAAAGGAAAAGGAATTCATTTGAATTTAGAAAGAAAAACTTATCAATTCCTTCCAGTAAGATAAATCTTTTTTAATTCTAAAATTTTTATTAAATATCCTTGAAACTTGATTCATTAATAGAATTTAACCTAAGACATAAAATTTTGTCTCCAATTGTACTTGGAATAAGTTATTCAATCATAATCAGACATATTTTAAACAGTTTTACTCATGGTGAATTTGAAAAAATTTATTCTATTTTTGATACAGAAGAACAATTAGTCCTACCATTAGGAGCAATAGCTTTTCAATATGGAATTAACAGTTTACTAACAAGAGCTAAATCTCCAAGATTAATTAATTTGACAAAAATGACTATATATTCTTTTGTTAGTTTATACGCACAACTTAGAAAAAATTCAGAGTTATATGAAACTTATTATGCAAAAGAAAGAGTAGTTTATGATCTAGACGATCTCCAAGATTCAGAAGTTTACAAATTAATTAGAAGACGAGAATTTGGTGCAGCAATGGAGCTTAGCCTTGCACATATAGATAAAGAACCAAAAAATAAAGATGATATAATAAATATAACTTTAGGGGCTCCTATTGCATATATTCTGGAATATTCTTTAGCAAGATATCATAAAAATGTTGAAGCTTTATTAGGCCTAGCAGTAAAAGATTATACTTTGAGAGAATTTCAAAGATTAGAAGAAAAAACACTCCCAGCATTGCAAGAATTAGAACCAGATAATTTAGAATTGAAAGTAATTCGAGCAATGTTTTTATCTTTAATAGAATCTCCAAAAGCTACAAAAACTTGGGAAAAAATAGAACAATCCTGTGAACAAAAACCATTAGGCACTTCAAGAAATTCTGTTAGAGAACTTACAGATAATAAATACCTTCAAGGAACAATAATAATTAAAGAAGGACCAGAATTAAAAACAGAATATGAAGTTTTAAAACAGGCATATAAAGAAATTCCAGAAGCTCACTTATATTTTCCAAGGCCATTAGCCTTACATTCTAATAAATTAGTAACAAAAAGAAAATCTGCAAAATCATTAGAAGAAACATTAGTTAGTTCACAAGAAGAAGTAAACAAAGCAATGCAAACATTGGCAAGACTGCATTCTTTGCCACCAACAAATCTTAAAATATATGATCCTAAAGCAACTATTGAACGTAGATTCTTAAAAAGATTTGAAGAAAATGAAGAATTTAAACGAGCTTACGAAGAATTTTTTGACGTAAGATATCCAAGAGATACATATGTTACATGTCATGGAGATTTTTATCCAACAAATGTACTTCAAGGAGGAATAATTATTGATTTAGAAAAAGCTTGTGAAGGATTGGCTTTATTAGACTTAACTAATTTTTTAATAGCTCCACAATTTAAAAATATAAATAAACCTGAAGCAATGGAAGCATACAAAGAAATTCGTTCATTTCAAGATAAAGGAAGACAATTCTTTGAAGTTCATAATGCAATCTGTCAAGTAGGAAGTTTTCATCATCAAAAAAGTCCAAAAGTAAGATATTTCCTAGAACTAGCACGTGAAAAATTAAAAGATATGGGAGAAAATAGACTGAGAAACTCTCTTAATTTTGTTGAGCCATATTTCTTGTAATTAAAGCTCCATTCAAATCAAATAAAGAATCTAATAATACTTTCAAATTAAATGAAACAAAATCACTTGAATTTAAAGAAATAAATTTATTGCTAATTAAATTATACTTCAACCCAAAATCTTCCAAATCTTTATTGTTAAAATTATAAAATAATTTCCTATGAAATATGAAAAATTCATTTACATCAAATAAAATAACTAACTGTTCTTTCTTAACTGTATGCTCTATAGAATATTTAGCAATCTTTTTATAAATATCACCAATTCTTTCTAATTGTTCAACAACGTAATATAATACATTCGGTTTAATTATATGTTGAGTTTCTCCAGTATTGATTACTCGCCTACAAAAATCAGCCAGCCTATTTACCTGAGAATCTTTATCAACTACTCTTTTTAATAATTCTTTATCATTTTCTTTTAAACCTTTATACAAATCCTCACCCATTAATTCCAAAGAATAAAATAATCTTTTAATAGAATTATCAAACTCTTCAATTTTAACTTCAGCTAAACTTTCAATAATAACAAAATTTTTATCTTGTTTTGTAATTTCAAATCCTACACATGTTCTATGTAATGTGTCTTCAATTATTTTCAATTGTTCATTATTTTGAAATAAAACTTTAACTTTTGTATACCCTGCTTTGTATAAACCGCCAATAGCTCTCCCTAACATTAAATTCAAATCTTTAAAATTAACTTCTAAATCATTATTAACAGCTAATCTATCAACACTTATAACAATAGTATTCTCTTTTTCTTCAATATCTAATTCTTCACCCTTCTGAATCCTATACTTTTTAACCCATTGTGAAGGCAAAGACAGAACATAAGTTTTGCCACCCATTAATATAACGCTTCTTTTCATATATCTTGCATATTTCATGAATTTATTAAAATATCTGTATTTGTAACAATCACAAGAAAGTTAACTAAATCTTTTTAAACCCAAATCTCAACAACCTTACAATGGACTTTCTCTTTCCACATGAAGAATATAGAAAAATTCAAGGTGCATTTATGCATCAAGTCTATAATGTAATCAAAAATAAAGGTCAATTACTAGTCCACGCACCAACAGGCACAGGAAAAACTTCTTCAGTATTATCTCCAGCATTAACCTACGTTTTAAAAGAAAACAAAAGTAAAGTTATATTTTTCTTGACTTCCAGAAGCACTCAACACTTAATTGCAGTTGAAACATTAAAAAAAATAAAAGAAAAATTTAATACAAGCATTGTTGTAGTCGATTTAATTAGCAAAAAAAATATGTGCAACCAACCAGGAGTTCTAGAACTTAAACAAGGAGAATTCATAGAATATTGTAAAGAAGTTAGAGAAAATGGTAATTGCCAATATTATTCCAAACTAAAACAAAAAGGAAAACCTTCTCTAGAAGCATTAAACACTTTAAAAAAATTGAAAGAGCAATCTCCTATGCATGTTGAAGAAGTAAACCAGATTAATTTTAATGCAGAATTATGCAGTTATGAATTAGCAACAATATTAGGAAAAGAAGCACATGTAATAATTGCGGATTATAATTACATTTTAAGTCCTCATATAAGATCTAGTTTATTCAAACGAATAGAAAAAAGTTTATCAGATTGTATAATAATTTTTGATGAAGGACACAACGTGCCAATAAGAGCTCGTGATTTAATGACTAATAATTTAAACTCAATGATAGTAGAAGGAGCAGCTAAGGAAACAAAAACATTAGGTTACAATGAAATGGCTAGAGATCTTATGGCTATTAAAGAAATATTAGAAAAATTAATCAAAAAAATACCTCTAACAAAAAATGAAGTTTTGATCACAAAAGAAGAATTTTACAAAGCAGTCGAAGAAATTGGTAACTTTGAAGAAATGGCTAATAATTTTACATTTGTAGGTGAACAAATCCTAGAAAAACAAAAAAGAAGCTTTACTCAATCTGTAGCTAATTTTATGCACGCATGGATTGGTCCAGATAACGGCTTCGCAAGAATTATTACTAGAAACTTTGGTAAATCTGGAAAACCATATATCACATTATCATATAGATGCCTAGATCCGTCATTAATTGTAAAAGATCTTGTTCAAGAATCACATTCATTAATATTTATGTCCGGAACATTGACACCATTGGAAATGTATTCAGATCTTTTAGGAGTCGATCAAGAAAAAATAATTCAAATTGAATACCAAAACCCATTTCCTCAAGAAAACAGATTAAATATTGTAGTTCCAGAAACTTCAACTAAATACACTCAAAGAAATTCATTGATGTATGAAAATATAGCCAAAAAATGTTCAGAAATCACAGAAGCAATTCCAGGAAATTCAATAATATTTTTTCCAAGCTACTATGTATTAAATGAAGTCAATAAATATTTTCAAAAAATTTGTTCCAAGACTATTTTTATTGAAGACTCAGAATTAAATAAAGAACAAAGAGGAGATATGCTTGAACGTTTTAAAAAATATAAAACTGAAGGAGCAATATTGTTAGGTGTTGCTGGTGGAAGTTTTGCAGAAGGTATAGATTTGCCTGGAGATCTACTTAAAGGGGTAATTGTCGTGGGTTTACCATTAGCAAAACCAGATCTAGAAACTCAAGAATTGATAAACTATTATGATAAAAGATTTGGTAAAGGCTGGGACTATGGTTACACTATTCCTGCATTGATAAAAACTATGCAAAGCGCTGGTAGATGTATAAGAAGTGAGAATGATCGTGGAATCGTAGTATTTATGGATGAAAGATATGTTTGGCAAAACTATAAAAAATGTTTCTCGCCTGATATGAATATTAAGATTGAAAAAAATCCAGTGCCAATGATAAAAGAATTTTTTAATAAATAAAACCGTAAAACTTATTAAACATATAATCACACAATATATTATGAATGAAGAAATAAAAAAAGATATTATTAATGTTCTTAAAAAAGCTCAACCTTTGATTAAAAAAGAAAGTTCTAATCAATTAAAATCTTTAAGTAACGAAACTTTGCATAATGCTGGTATTTACCAAGATCAAGAATCTATTTCCATCTCAGTTATAATATTTTCATTATCAAAAATTTGCAACAGACCAAGATTATGCAATGTACCTGAAAGAAATAAGTTTAAAGACGAAATGATACTAGAACTAGAAAACGCTAAAAACTTTATTCAAGCAAACGATATAGATGGATATCATAAAATTATAACAAAGATATTTTCAAATATTTCTAAATTCGAGACTAAGTTTGGAATGTATATTTCAGAAGTATTAAATCATGCAAGAATTAAAAGAGGTGGAAGAATTTATGAACATGGATTCTCAATTGGTAGCACAGCTAAACTTCTTGGAATCTCTAATTGGGATTTATTAAATTATTTAGGAGAAACTAAGCTAGGTAATCTAGAAAAAACTTACATTTCAACAAAAGATAGAGTTGCAACAGCAAGGAGAATATTCTCATTATGAAAGCGATTATCTTCGACTCAAGTACAGTTATTAACTTAGCATTAAACAATTTATTATGGATTCTCGAACCATTAAGAATACAATATGGTGGAGAATTTTATATTACTGAAAGTGTAAAGAAAGAAGTAATTGATACTCCATTTAAAATAAAAAGATTCAAACTCGAATCTATGCAAATTATGAATGAAATTACTAAAGGAAATATAAAAATTTACAAAGAAGATTTATCTGCTGAAATGGAAGAATTAAAATTTCTTGCAAATGGACTTCTTATAATAAAAAATCAAGAAATGAAAATAATTGACGAAGGAGAAATTAGTGCGTTAGTACTTGCAAAGA
>CAYHOR010000042.1:0-5696 GCA_964358235.1 Candidatus Woesearchaeota archaeon | reverse complement strand
CTCCTTAGGATTTTATCTACTATTCAGTCACGATAAAACTTATATTTAAACCTTTTGACACTCAGAATTAATGAAAATAAAGGTGGAGCAGCGAACCGAACTTCCCGCATTTAATGCAGTACCATAACGGAACGTCGGCCTATTTCACTTCTGTGTTCGGAATGGGAACAGGTGGTTCCAGGCCACTATGGCCGCTCACGTGTTTGAAAATAAATCTTTTGTTTATAAATATTCCTATCCTCCTAATTATAAAGCATATCAAACTTTTAAAAAACCTATTGCTCTTTTAAAAAACCAAGTAGCTCCCAAAAAGTTTAAATACCTCTAATCTATATAAATCTCATGAAATTTAAAAAAATTGAACTAGAATTGAATGAATCATATAGAAAAGTTTTAAACTATTTTTTTGCATATCCTACAAAAGAAATCAGTTTAACAGAACTAACAAATCTAGTCCAAATTTCAAAAACCACAGCTAATAAAATAGTAAAACAATTCTCTCAAGAAAAATTTCTTAAAATTCAAACAATAGGCAATGTTTGGAGAATATCCTGTAATATTCAACATAATTATAATGCTTCTCGAAAAATACCTTACAACCTTGAATTAATCTATCAATCAGGAATAATTGATGAAATATTATCAAATATAAAAAATTCCAGGACAATAATATTATTTGGGAGTTATAGAAAAGGTGATGACATCGAAACATCAGATATTGATATTGCAGTAGAAACTTTAGATAATGAAGAAATAAAGATAATCCCTCTAGGAACAATACCTCAATTAGGTTTTAGAAAAAATGTTAAAGTCAATATTATAAAATTCTCGAGAAATAAAATAAATATAAATCTATTTTCAAATATTTCCAATGGAATAATCTTATATGGATTTTTAGAGGTCAAGCCATGAGATACAAAAGACCAGATTTGAAAAATGCTCTAAGTATAATTGAATCAGCTAAGAATACTATGGATTTCACTTTAACTTTGGAAGTTAATGAACAATCTGCAATAACAATTTCCAGAAATATTTACGAATGTTTTCGTATGCTCAGCGATGCTTTGCTTGTAGAAAAAGGGATTCATTCAGAGGATCATCTATTGCCTATAAGAGAAATATCCACATTAAATATCAAATCTAATCGTCCAATCTCTGCAGTTGAAAACCTTAGAATTCTTCGTCACAATATTAATTATTATGGATATAATCCAAATCTTCTAGAGGTGCATGATACCATTTCTTTAGCAAAGGAATGCTTTTACAAAGCATATGAAGAGATTAAATTAAAAATTTTCCCTTCTCATAAATAACTACTTCTTTTTTATCAAAAGTATAAGCTGTAATTTTTCGACTTGAAGTTGCAACAATATCTGTATGAACTACAGACTCATTATAACCCCATTCTTTCCATTCTTCTTTGGAAACTTTAGCTGGATCTCCTTCATAACAATCTTGATAAGCATTTCCTAAAGCAAGATGCATATTTCCTTCTTTGCCACCAACATTTTCATCATATAAAGTCTCACCCATATACTTAGTAATCCTAGACATTCGCCCATCAGTCATAGAAAACTCTCCAATCTTGTTGGCATTTTCAGCTTTAATCATTTCTCTTAAAATATCCTCACCTTCAGACGCACTGAACTCAACTACAATTCCTTTTTCGAATCTCAAAAATATATCTTTGATCAAATTTCCATATCTATACAATGGCTCAGTAAATTTAATATGCCCATTAACCTCTCTCCAATCTGGTGACGTAAAAATCTCAAATGATGGAATATTTCTACCTGAACATCCTTGCCATCTTCTTTTCTCGCCAATTCTTACCCACAAATCAGTATTCTCTGCTTCTACATGCACTTTTTCTATTCTCATGGAATTTAACTTTTCAACAAAATAATTATTTTCAACTTGTATTTCTTTCCATTTTTTGATTGGATCATTTTCATCCAAATAACATGCTTTAATTATTTGGTCCCAATATTCTTCAATACTCATATTAACTTCTTTAGCCATTTCTTCAGTTCCATACATAGCTATAACCCAAGAATATCTTCCTTCATTTTCTTTATCGTCCAACCATTCTCTATATGGTTTCATAGATTTGCTTCTATCCATAATTTTTTTAGGATCAATTCCTTGTAATTCTTTTTTATTAACTTCAGCAATAATACTAATAGTATGATCAATCTGTTCAGCTTTTCCTCGCATAAATTTTTCAGGAAAAAAATTAATTTGTTCTTCGTTGGCTAATTCATAAAATTCTCTAGAAATTTTATCTGGTAGATACTGTGCAACAGGATGTGCTCCAGCTCTCAGGACTGAATTACGTAACGCAACTAGCATAGGTTTAGCACATTCAGGAACTTGAACAAGAACTACTTGATTTTTATAATATTTCATACTCTCTTGTTAAAAATGAAGAAAACTTTACTAATACATCTGCATATTTGTCTAAAAGTTCTTGTTTTGGTTGATACATATTTTTAATTTATATCCAATTGTTTATAAAATTACTGAAAATCAATCTAATTTGTGATTATTTAAAGTTCCATCAAATTTTTAACAGTTCAATCGTTACTTAGATTAAATATTTTAAATAACTTCAAGTATTTCTTTTTTCTTATAGTTAATTTTATTCTTTTTTAATATTTCCTCGAATTCTAAAGATTTTTCTATTGGGATTTTTATTGCACTATTAACTAATCTTTCTCCTTTTAAATTTTTAATAATTCCTTCGGATGAATTTCTTCCCGCAAGAATATAATTAAATTTAACTTTTTCTGTATGTGTAAGATTATTAATAGAATAACAAAATAAATTATAAGCTTTAAACCCTAAAATTTCAGATAATTTTTTATTCTTAAAAATACTTATTCCTTCTAATAAAATTCCAGTTTTAGCAAAAAAATCTGAAGAGAACAAATCTTTTAATAATATCTGTTTAAGATCTAATTTTAGATTAAGCTCCTTCATTTTATTTTTTATTTCCTGGATTTTATCTAATCTTTCTCTTAATTCTCCATTTAAAAAAATAACAACAATATCTATATCATTTGGTGATTCTTTTCCTTTTACAAAAGATCCATAAATGATAATATCAAATATGTTTTTATTCTTTTTTTCAGATTCCAAGTATTTTTTTAATTTGTTCAGCATCTTCTTTCAATAATTTAGCAGTCTCTTTATTCATTTTTTGAGTATAACTATCTTGATAAAATGGGAAATCTCTATCTGCAATTTTATAAATTGGAGGATATTTTTCTTCTAAAATTCTAAATCTATTAGTATGAGACGAAGGTGCGAATCCTTCATGTCTTAGAATATACAAATCACATAATGCTGCAATCGCTTTAAAAAATAAAGTAGTTGCTGTATTATATTTTTCTTTATTATAAGATTCAAGACCAATATTATAATATTCATTAAAGTTATCTAATAATATTTCCTCTTTTTCATTCATGTTGTAATATATAACGTTTAACTCTTATTTAAGGGTTTGGGTTGTATATTACAATTAAATAGTAAAAATAACTCTTTTTTGTTGTAATATACATCTTATCAATTACATTTTTCCATAAACATCTTCAATAGTCTTAGAAATTAATACTTTCTCCATCTCATTTCTCTTCCATATCCTCGGGATAAAGTATAACCTATTGTTTCAAGTGAAGAAGCTAATGATAAATATGCAAGATTACTATATGCCTCATTATCTCTTCTAAGTCTAGAAGCTCTTCTTACCAAACTATCCTCAATTTTTCCTGCGTTTGCTTCTACTAAACGTATTAATATCCTTGATGATCTATTCGCAAATATATCTTCTTCCATTTTATAAAACTCTTTTTTAAATAATCTTTAAAAACTTTACGTTTACTTTTTCTTCAACTTCTCTTCTGCTTCTTTTAACTTGCTCTTGGCGAAATTTACAGGATTTTTATACTTCATACAATTAGGACATTTAATCTGTAAATCCTGATAATAATTTTTATTAGAACAATTAGGTGGCAATACACTTTCAGTCTGTTTCTTATGCCATGATAACTGACCGGCAATGTAAGATTCACTTAAAGGATTTTTATTCTTCTTGTTCCATTCTTTTATTTTTAATTGAACATCATCAAATCTCCATCCCATGCTTCGAAGAAAATTAAATAAAATAAACAAAGCTCTTTTCTTTCCATCTTCCATATTTCCTTCCAATATTTTTTTTATACAAAAAGGAAAATATTCCTCCGGAATAGCATTTGCAGGTAACTTAAATTCTCTTACAACAGCAACGATATCCGGCCCTTTCTTTTCATGATTCTTTCCCCACCAATCAAATGCTTGTATTATTAAATTTTTTGCATCACCTTGAATTCCATCTCTTTCCAAATAACCTCTATCAGTTTTCACTCTTGCAGGCTCAGCTTCTTTTTTTTCAAACTCTAAAATTTTATCTGGATCAATCGGCAAAGAAACTAATATTGTTTTTTCATGTAAAGAATATGGCGCTCTAAACAAATGTCTATTAGAAATTAAAACAGTATCTATATCAATCAATTTGAATGGTTGTAACTTTCCTTTTTTATCAGTAATCTCATCTCTCTTCTTTCCTGTTCTTTCGCATATTTTTGTTAAATTTTCTTTTTCTAATATTTTATTGATTAACATTTCTGTGATCATGTCTTGTAAATATGCTGCAATAATTCTAGGTCCTTCAGGGAACCAATTCTTAATTTTGATTCCATTTACTTCAGAAGGAAATGATTCAAATGGAACTGCAATATGAAATCCTTTACTTCCACTAAATTTCACTGAAATATTCTTAACATCATGAAATTTCAAAGCTTCAATTAAAAAATATCCTGTATATTTAGCATAATCCCAATAAACTGTATCAATATCGAGTAAAATATCCCACCCTATACGATTCTCATCTAAATCTTTTTTTGCCATCCCAGCCTTCAAAGATAATGGATTATTCCACCTTTCTTCAGATATATGAAACGAAGTCGCTCCTTTCTGAGCCATTTCAAGTATATCCCCTGGAAACTGTATTATATCTGGTCTTTTTCCAAAACCTTCGCCGAATCTAGGAGCAACTTCTCTATTATCAGAAACCTTTAGAATTGCTTCTTGTACATCTTTTCTCGAATAATATTCATAAAACTTGTCCGGCATGATACAAGATTATTTCGTTTTATTTTAAATGTTTAGCTTATTCATTAGATTGCAACATAATCAGAGGAAGCTTGGATATAATATCCTAAAAACAAATAACTCCAAAAAAAGAAGTAATCGCTCCAAAAACAGGAGTATTTATAAATAAACTCTCCTTACAATATATAATATGAAACCAGAAGAAAAGATTTACAAAGCCTATTTTGAAAGTAAAAAATCATCTATTTACTTCAATGAAATAAAAGAATTATCAAAACTTTCAGACAGCTCACTCACAAACACATTAAATAAACTCCTAAAAAACAACACCTTAACACAAGAAAAAACCAAATCAAACACTTTCTATAAAATTAAAGATCCCAAACTATTCGCATTAAAATTTTCAGAAATAGCCCTGCAAAAGTTCAATGCATTAAACACAGGAATAAAAACCCCATTAAGAAACTTCTTAAAGAATATCCCTAAAGAGACATATACAATAATTCTTTTCGGCTCTGTATCAAGAAAAGAAGAGCAAAAAGAAA
>CAYHOR010000041.1:0-5853 GCA_964358235.1 Candidatus Woesearchaeota archaeon | reverse complement strand
TAATTGAACTGATTTAAATGGTTCATAAATTCCTTTAGCAACAAGATGAGATAAAAAATCACCAAGATTAGGATTTTCTGGAAAAATCGAAGTATTATGGCCAGCAATTGCGACTCTTGCCACGACAGGATCTCCACCCATATAATCAACAAGAAGAATTCGATGATCTGTATCTTCAGGATAAAAATAAGTAGGAGCTTTTTTTAATAACTCTTCACCATATTGTGAAACAAATCTTTTTGTTAAAGCCATATTTTTTTAATTAGATTTTTATTTTATAAATAAATAGATTTTACAAAATATAAGTTAGAGTTTAGAATAGATTATAATTGTTTTTTATATTAAATATCAAATGTTAATAACTTTTGAAGGTATAGAAGCTTGTGGAAAAGGTGAACAAATTAGAAGAACTGGGAATTATTTACATTCAAAAGGAATTAGTTATTTTGTAAATCAAGAACCTGGAGGAATGGCTCACGGATTGTTAGAAAGAATGCTTCTGAAAAATCCTACAAAAGTAGCTTTAGCATTAAATGATTCTTTTAGAGATTTAATATTAGATTATCCACAAATCCCTTTTGAAAATGGAGTAGTTGAACCTTCTGAACCCGAAACTGAAATTTTGAGATTTTTAATTTCGAGATTTGAAAATACAATAAAGAGAGTTAAACCTGAGATAGCTGCAGGTAAAGTAGTTTTATCTGATAGACATTTACATTCTACAAAAGCATATCAAGGATATGGAAGATATCAGGGCAAAAGAGAAATTTTAGATTTAATTGATCATTTACATGATTTGTTTATTTTCCCAACTGCACAAATTGATAAAACTTTTTATCTAGATATTAGTTATGAAGAGCAAGAAAAAAGAAAAGCATTAGCTAAAGGAAGAGATCCTGGAGATATTTTTGAAAATCAAGTTCCTGATGCATTTGCAAGAATTATTAATGGATATAAAGAAATGGCAAGAACTGATTCTCGAGTAATGTTGATAGATGGAATGGGAACTCCTGAGGAAGTTTTTAGTAGAATAAAACCAGAGTTAGATAAATTATTAGAATAAGCAGACGGCAGGACTCGAACCTGCGATGAGAGGGTTGCAGCCTCTGGCCTTAGCCGCTTGGCGACGTCTGCGATAATCCTGAAAGATAAACTAAGTCTTTATAAAATTATTGAAAAAAGTTTCATAACATTTAAAAAGTGAATATTATCAAAGTATGAGATGGATTACAAAAAAGAGTCGTTAACCCTTCACGAAAAAAACAAAGGGAAGTTAGAAATTAAATTAAAAGTCAAATTAGAAAATAAAGATGATCTTTCTACAGCTTACACACCTGGTGTTGCACAGCCTTGTTTAGAGATTGCCAGAGATGTTGAAAATGTTTACAAGTATACTCCAAAAGGCAATATGGTCGCAGTAGTTTCCGATGGAACTGCTGTATTAGGATTAGGAAATATTGGAGCTGAAGCAGCTATACCTGTAATGGAAGGTAAAGCTATATTGTTCAAATCGTTTGCAAACATTGATGCTTTTCCAATTTGTTTAAGTTCACAAAATATCGAAACAAATATTGCTACAATAAGAAATATTGCCCCAGTATTTGG
Organism: Candidatus Woesearchaeota archaeon; assembly: GCA_964358235.1. Taxonomy (GTDB): domain Archaea; phylum Nanobdellota; class Nanobdellia; order SCGC-AAA011-G17; family GW2011-AR17; genus JAGVZZ01. Next base: position 4,248 of record CAYHOR010000041.1, on the reverse strand, counting down.
AGGAATTAATTTAGAAGATATTAAAGCACCTGAATGTTTTATTATCGAAGAAAGTTTACAAGATTTAGGAATTCCAGTAATGCATGATGATCAACATGGAACTGCTGTTGTAGTTCTAGCATCTTTGATAAATGCGTTGAAAGTTGTTGATAAGAAAATAAATGAAGTTAAAATTATTGTAAATGGTGCTGGAGCTGCTGGGATTGCAGTTACAAAATTGTTGTTTGCTTACGGTGCAGAAAATATAACCTTATGTGACAGCAAAGGAATTATTTATAGCGGTAGAGATGATTTAAATGATTACAAAAAAGAAATGGCTAAAATTACCAATAAAAATCATTTGAAAGGGTCTTTAAAAGAAGCGATGATTAGTTCAGATATTTTTATTGGAGTTTCTGTGAAAAATGTTGTAACACCAGAGATGGTTAGAAGTATGAATCACAAATCTATCGTCATGGCTATGGCTAATCCAGATCCAGAAATTTTACCAGCTGATGCAAAGCAAGGCGGAGCATTCATAGTTGCGACTGGAAGAAGCGATTTTCCAAACCAAGTTAACAATGTTCTTGCATTCCCTGCAATTTTTAGAGGGGCTTTAGATGTCAGAGCTAAAAGAATTACTCAAAAAATGAAGTTAGCTGCAGCTATTGCCATTGCTGATAGTGTTAAAAATCCAACAACAGAATATATCATTCCAAATCCTTTTGAAAAAGGTGTAGTTGAAAGAGTTGCTAAAGCAGTCGGAGATGCTTGGGAAGATAATTAATCTATTATTTTTTTATTAATTAATTTTTTTGAAAATTTACAAATCTACTGATAGGATTTTAAAAAACTATTTAATCAAGAAGTTCTTTACAATCATATGCGCTTACACATATTTTTAATTTTATTGATAATATCACTTAGTGCTTGTTCTTCTCAAGAAAGTATAGCTCCGACTGTTATTGAACAAAAAATTTCTGACAAAGGAGTTACTCTTTCGCCTAAAAGTTTTAATGCTGAAGATTTTAGCTCTTTCTTTGTCAAAGCAAAAGAAGCTGGAGATTATGTTAGTTGGTCTGGAAATTGGAATGAACTTTCAAATAAAGAAAGTAGTGGGGCTGCAGTTGTTTCTTCTTTAGCTTCAAATTATGGATATATTCCTGTCATTCTTGCAACCGTTTCTGATACAAATGAAATTGGCTCTTTAAGTGAACAATACAAAATATCTGCTGTAGCATTTGCAGAACGATATAAACCAGAATATATGGGATTTGGCATTGAGATAAATACTCTCTATGAAGAATCTCCAGAAGAGTTTGAAAAATTTGTAGTTCTATATTCCGAGGTCTATACTGCTGTAAAAGAAGTTTCACCAAATACAAAAATATTTACAATCTATCAATTAGAAAAAATGAAAGGTCTTCATAGTGGATTGTTTGGAGGAGTGATAAGCACAGCAGAATGGGAACTTTTAGGAAAATTTAATAATGATGTCATTGCGTTTACTACATATCCTGGAATTATTTATACTGATCCTAGTGATATTCCAGAAGATTATTATTCAGATATTGCTTTACATACAGATAAAAATATAATTTTTTCAGAAGTTGGATGGACTAGCAGTTCTTCTATAGAAGGTTGGGAAAGCAGTGAAGAAGAGCAAGCAAAATTTGTAGAAAGATTTTTTTCTTTAACTGATGATTTACCTGTAAAATTTGTACTTTGGAGTTTTTTATATGATCAAGATGTTTCTGAGCCATTTACAAATATGGGTTTATTTGATAAAGAAGGAAATGCAAAACAAGCTTGGGAAACTTGGAAACTACAATAATCTTTTTGTAGCATAATATTAGAAGTTTAAATAGATATTTCTCATTTTGCTGAAAAATTTTCGGATTTTGCTGAAAAGAATTTATTAATCCTTTTCGTTCAATGGAACATAATTTCTTTGGAGGTGATAACATTGACTCATACAGATCCATATTTTTTATCTGTTTGTGCAAATACAGATAGGGAATTAAAAAAAGTTTTACAAGAAGAAGGATTGGGAAAAATTTTATATGTTAATTCAAATTGCATTCTTTTTTCTTTTCAAGGTGAATTCCCATGGTATATGAAATATATTCCTCCTTTGCAAAACAGAAATTCTTGTCTTAAAATTTTTCAAAAAGGATTTCAACGACAGAAAGAAGTTCAAGATATTCCTGGAGTACAAAAAATTAGATCAAGTAATTTTTATAAAGGAGTTTCTGGACTTTTTGGACAATTTTTATACCTTCCAGGAGAAACTCTAGAAGAACAAAAGAAAAAACTTGAACCTGAAATAATATTTTCTGCTATTCAACAAGGAGAAATAATTCTTACTAAAATACATGATAAAGAAATTTTACATAGAGATATAAAACCTGCAAATTTAATATATAATAATCAGAAACTTTCGATTATCGACTTTGGCATTGCAGTAAATTTTGAAGAACACATAAAAGATATAGAAAAAGGATTTTTTATTGGAAGCCCAGGATTTGTTTCACAAGATACTAGTCTCTATAGGGATTTTTATGGATTAGGAATGACACTTGCAGATATGCTTTTACCATCTATACCAGCAGATAATTTTTCTGATAAATATGTAGATTCATTAGCCAAGAATCTTACACAAATATATGGAAAATTATATAGCAATTATTTTGAAGATCTTGTTCATAGAAAATTTTATCCTTTAGAATCTTTTACAAACAATACTGTTTATTTTTAATTTATCAATTACAATGTTTTAAGTTCAATTCTAGCAAATTTTACTAACCGAGTAACATCGCTTTTCATTTCTTCTATATTATCTTTTTGATTATATCTATTAATTCTTGTTTCTATTGAATTTAAAGTTATTTCAAGTTCTTGTTTTGTCATTTTTTCTCCTCTTAAAAAAATTATTATATGGGTTTGGGGGGATTTGAACCCCCGACCCCTAGCTTAGAAGGCTAATGCTCTATCCAAACTGAGCTACAAACCCAATTGATAAGACTATGGAAATAAATATTCCTTAAAAAGCTTACTATTCTAAAAATTATTCAGAAAGGTATATAGTCAGGGTTGCAACATACTCAGAAGGATCAATTTCTTCCCCACTTTTCGGCGATGGAGACAAAGAATTTAATGCAATTATATAACCTAATTCATAAGGAGGTTGAACAGCTGTACAAACATCTTCATTACATATTTTTTCAATATAAGTTTGGGGAAATAAATAAGTATAAGCTCCTGTACTATTTGTTGACAAATAAACATCACTATAAATAAGATAATCATCTTGAGATATTAAGACTATTGTAGCTTCACCTGCCCAGATACATTTTACATCAATAGGACATCTTGAATCAGAGGTTACTTCTGAAAAAGTAAAATAATGACCTTCAATACTCGCAGTTTGTCCAACTTGAATTTCAAATGGCGTTTCTACAGAGACGTCGATAACATCATTGTTAGTAGTCTCAGTAGAGCAGGAACTAAGTGCGAACAGTACAAATAATAATAGAGTCATTATTTTCATAAATATTACAAATATTAATTATTATTTAAACTTGTTCAATACTTCTAAATTAATTGAAGTTATGAAAATTTTTCAGAATTTTCGTAAAATTTTCAGCTTTTTCTTGTAAAGCTTTTTTAAACTAATTTTTTTATAATAATTGGAGACTAGAGCAACCCTTAAATATAAGTAAATCCTAAAGTAAGAAAGTAAGATGAACGTTGAAACTACAAAAATGTCGTCAAAAGGACAAATTGTAATTCCCTTAGAAATAAGAGAAGAAATCAAAGCTAGTGAAGGAACTATTTTTGCAATAATTTCTGGGCAAGATTGTATTGTTCTTAAAAAAATATCAACACCATCAAAAGAAGAATTATTAAATGAATTGAATTTAATTTCTATACAAGGAAAGAAAAAACTTTCTGATAAAGGATTTACTGAAAAAGATTTAAAGAAAAGTTCTAGAATTAAATGAAAGTTGTATTTGACACTAATGTCTTAATATCTGCAACATTATGGAACAATAGTGTATCACAAAAACTATTATTTAGATTAATTAACCAGGAAATTCCAATTTATTGTTCATTAGAAATTGTAAACTTAAATATACCTAGAAGCTATCTCAGGGATAAATCCCATGAGCGTTACGCTTCTAGATTTATTCATTATCTCTAAACTCTATCATTTGATTTCATAGTTTGAGATATACGGCTGGTTTACAACAGCCTGCCCAAAGAAGA
>CAYHOR010000040.1:0-5972 GCA_964358235.1 Candidatus Woesearchaeota archaeon | reverse complement strand
CAATTCACTCAGACCTAAAGGAGTGAGTGTTATTGCAGAGATTAATTATAAATTTAATTATAAGAAAAATATATAAATACCTATCCTCTAATATAACCTATGAAAAAGAAAGTGACCCAAAAAACTTCTAGTAATTCATCAATTGACAAACTTATAGACTCAAACATCCAGTTGCAACATAAAATGACTGATATTCTAATCAGCGTAAAAGATTTGAGTGAAAATGTCTCAACACTTATTACAATCTTCAAAAGTGCTGGTGAACATATCAAGACTGGAAAATACGAAGATCCTATGATAAACAGGCTAAACGAACTTCTAGAACAAAATAAAAATTTAGCCCAAGCTCTGATGTTACTTGAAAAATATGTTAAGGAAAAACAAACACCTTCGCCTATTATTTCAAATAATCCATACTAAAATGGCTACAAAATTTATCCTGGATAGAAGATTTCAAGAAGAGACACAAACTATTTCTCAAATTTTGGAATTAACAAAAAAATTGCCCTATCCAGATCACGAAACTGTTCATTTAGCTAGATTTGTTGATTCTTGTTTCTATGTTATTGAAGAAGTAAAACGAAAAGAAAATATAAAAAAAGAAGAATTAGAATTAAAAAAATGCCAATTAGAAGAAGCAATAAGAAAAAGAAAAGAAGAAATTGTTAGAAAAAAAGAACTCGAAGCATTAGCTCCTTCTCCAGAACTTCAAGCTCCTGAAGAATTACCATTATTAACTGATATGGAAGTTCCAGCACCACCAAAACCTTTAGAAAAAAGAGAATATGTTATACAAATTTATAATATGCCTATAGGAATTTTTATAGATAAAAACGAATCAGGAAAATATCTTTATCACTCGGTTGAACCAGTATTAGATTCAAAAGTGATAGAAATTGCAAAAGATTTATTTGGATCAGATTTAGAGAATAATCCTTCACTATTTTCAGATCAAAAATTTTTAGCTAAAATTTATGAAAAAGTTTCTAGTAAATCCAACACCACTTTAACAGATTTGTTTAAACAAAGATTACTTTACTATTTACAAAGAGATATTTTAGGCGCCGGACAATTTGATACACTTTTATATGATGAAAAAGTTCAAACTATCTATTATGAAACAGCTAATAAACCAATAAGAATTGAATATGATACATTGGGAAATATAGAAACCAATATAGTTATAAACAATAATGATCTAGTAAATAAATTAATCAAAAGAATTTCCTCAACTTCAGGAAAATCAATTAATAGCTCAATCATAGACATTAGTTTCCAAGGATTAAAATTTGAAGGAATTATTGGCCAAGGTGGAGCAAATTCAAAACTTACAATAAGGAGGCTAAAACATGATATTTGAATTCATTGCATTCTTCATACTTTTGTTCATAATTATAGGTTTAGTTTACCAGTTTATGTTTGATATTTATTATACTACTTTGATAATATCAACATTATTTTATCTGAGTTACATAACTTTAAAATTAGTATTTCATTTTAAAAGAAAACAAACAACAACTGAAGAACAATTACCAAAAGTTGAAAAAACTGAACTTTCAATAGTTTTAGATAAAGATATTCAAATATTAAAAGAATTTATGACTAAAAATTTGAATGAAGGTTTCAAATTAAAAGTAATTAAAGAAGCCTTGATAAAACAAGGTTGGCCTTCAACCAAAGTTGAACAAGCTGCTTTGGAAGTTTCAAAATGAACAATACTTGGGAATTAATCTTAGGTGGAATAATTCTTATTTTTTTAGGTTATTATTTAAAAGGCTTCTTTGTTATTAACTATTTTATTGGAACTTTAGGAATTATCTTTGGAATTTACAATTATTACAAAAGAAAAGATTTAAAATAAGAAGAAAAAAACTTTAAAGTTATGGATCCATCAGCAGATACTTTAGTAATAAAAGAAGAAGGTTTACAACCAGAATATATTCAAATAGAAAGATTAGCTGATTATATTAAACATAATTTAGAATTTGAAAAATTAATAGATTTATCTCTGACAATAGATCCAAATTATAAAGGTGTATCAAAATTAGATCTTGCTACTGAATTAAAAGTTTTTAAAGATAATAATGATTTAAACGGATTACATTCATTATTTGAAGTTCTCATGAGATATTTTAGAATCGACTCAAGACAATCAGAACCAAAAAGAGTTGCAAGAACTGCTAGATTTTTAAGAGGAATGTCTAGACTTGCTGATGGAATTTTTTATGATGATTGTAAATATGGAGTATTCATCAGTATAGGACTTGATAGTTTATATAACGACCAACCTTTTAAAAGAGAAGGTTCAATATATGATTTTGTAACGTCAAATTATCTAACAACATTAACATTAGCAGATATTACTGAGGAAGGCAAAGTACCCCTTTAACAGATTCTGCATTTATTTCAGCATCTGTTGCACAGGTTAAGGCCATCCTTCCAAATATTTGATTTAAAACTAGTAAAGAACCATATAATGGCCAATTTTCTATATCTTCAGTTAAAGCATAAGCTCCAAATGATCCTATTGAAACATAAGCCATTTCAAAAATAGTTGTAAATCCTACATTTAATGGTGAATAACGAACAGCGTCTACAAAACTAACATTTCTTTTAACACTATCACTAACTAAATTTCCACCAAAAAAAGCAAGATCTAAATTTTTAGTTAATTTTTCTCTAAGCATATTTTAAAAGTAATTATCTTATTTAAATAAATTTCTATCTGAAAAAAACTCTTCTTGCATTTTTATAAAAAATATTTTCAACCTCTGATATACTAAGTCCACTTTCAATAAGAAGATCATATAAATGCATAATTCCCACAGGTGTATCCATAGTTTCTACAGGTTTAATTTCTATATTCTTAAGAAAACTACTATTATAATCAAAAAAATCTGGTCCTAAAGCTACTTTATTAACACCAACTACATCACACATTCTTAACGTATGATCTCTTATATCTTCAACTTTAGCATTTCTATCCTTAGATTTATAATAAGAATCTTTAGAAACTAAATCATCTAAAAAAGGAACTCCATATAATTCAGCATTACATTCTCTTAGTTCTTCATCAGTTAAAGCATTAGCTCTTCGATAATGGCTTGGAGATAATAACTCCGAACAAGGAACATGAGATACAATTTTACGACCATTAAAACCTCTTAAAATAGCTGTAAGAGATTCACCTTGCAAATGACTAAGATCAAGAATCACATCATTATCCTGCATTCTTTGAAATAACTCTCGCCCATCAGAACTTACTTTATTTTGACTAAAATATCTTGTATCATAATCATGATAAATTTGAATTGAACTTAAACCCTTTTTTTTAAATGAAGTTATAATATCTAAATCATCTCCAAAATCTGCTTCATCCTCTACTGTAAAATGTATATCATCAGGAAATGTTCCATTTGCAAGTTCTGGCCATTTCTCTAAAAATTGCAAAATTCTTTCACCAGGTTTGTCTGACCATTTTTCAGTATAACCATAATAATGCTTTAATTGTTCTGGTCTCCATTCAACACATACAACTGCTTCATTTAAAGTTCCAACTAACTGTTCAGGTACATAATGCAGATGTATTGGAAACCACAGATTTGTCATCACTAATAGGTAATTACTATTATTTATAAACTTTTTGATTTAGTAATAATTATGACTTCAAAGGAAATTAGAATAATAAAGCTTACTGAGTCTGAAAAAACAGAATTTGCAAAAATATATGAAGATGCACCTGTCAAAAAAACAAATGATTTTTATGCACTTATTGATAAAAATGAATATATTGGTGGTATAGTTATAGAACATAAATTTAATAAAATTGAAGAAATTTATGAACAATATGGCTTAAAACCTGAAATTTTTATATCCTTTTTCTACATTTCAAAGGAATATAGAAGTATGAAATTTGGATCAAAATTATTTAACCATATATTATTCAAATATAAAAAAATTGGATTAGCAACTGAAAACAAATCAGATAATAGTAATAAAATAATTATTGATTGGTATACTCGAAAAGGATTTGTACAAATACATAAAGAAAACAATTCTAATTATTGGTATCTAAAGTAAATTCTTCAAAGTCGTATGTTCAACCCAATTTTAAATAGTAGATATCAACGAGATTTATATAGATTTCTATGATTCAGCGATAGAAAATTATATGGCCACATTAAAGCGAAACATTTAAATAATCCTGTGCCCTTATTACTCTTATGACTTATATTGAAATTCTAAAAAGGAAAGGTAAAGAATATTATTATGTTACTAAGAATATTAGAATCTCAGAAAACAAATGGAAAAAAATTAGGACTTATTTAGGAGATAAAAAACCCTTGAATAAAGAAATTTCTAAAGCAACAAAAGAAATAGAAGATAAAATTAAATCTCTAGGATTAGATAAAAATAAATCTTTATATCTATATCTCAAAGAAAGTGATACTGAACTTCTTCAGGATTTAAAGGAAAGCTATAAGTCCTGGTTGGAATCAACTCCAGATAGTATTAAAAGCAAAACTAATGAAAATTTCATGATTAGATTTACTTATCATAGTAATGCTATTGAAGGTAATAGATTAACATTAAGACAAACTGCTTTGATTCTTAAAGATAGAGTTATTCCTTCTGGTGTAACAGCTGATGATTATAATGAAGCAATAAATGGAAGAGAATGCCTTGAATATATCAAAGCTTACAAAAAAGAATTTAGTAAATCTCTTATGTTAAAAATAAATGAGATTCTTACGAAAAATACGAATATAATTTATGGAGGTAGAATAAGATTCTTTCCAGTAGAAATTCAAGGATCAGAACATCAACCTCCAGAAGCAAAAGATGTTCAAAGTCATGTTAATAATATGATTAAATGGTTTAGTAAAAATAAAAATAAATTCCATCCTTTTGAACTAGCTGTAATTTTGCATCATAAAATCGCTTGGATTCATCCATTTGAAGATGGAAATGGTCGGACTGCAAGAACAATGATGAATTTTATCTTGATGAAAAAAGGATATCCTATGTTTTTTATTCCATTTGAGAAACGAGAAGAATATTATAAAGCATTAGAAGAAGCTGATAAAGGAAATTATTCTGAGTATATATCAAGGATGTTAAACTTAGTTGTTGATCAGGTAAAATCTTATGGGCACAAAGAAGAGAAGAAATAATTTGTATGGCCACGTTTGTCTATAGATTAAAGGTTGTAGAAGTTATTTTTTTGACCTGCTTCTATAGATATCATCTTCTGCCATTTTTTTGCTCCTTTAGGCATTTCAAGAAAGTATATTTAAGCGTAGGGAAGACCTCGGTGGCGCTCCTAAATCCAGCTATGAATCACCATCCAAAATAGGCCTCTATACAGATGGCGGTTCTAAATGAGAATATGGTGCGTAGGCCGGTCACCACTCTTCAAGGTCGTATGCTCAACCGAAGTTTAAAGCTTATGAACAATTATTATATATCGACGAGATTTATATGCTTTTCTTTTTTAGAAGTTTAAATTAAAAAAATAATTTATCTTTTTCTGTATATTCCAACCACCCATGGAATCAATGATCCTTCATCTTTATGAAGTTGTGTTGCTCTTTGTGATAAAGAAGGAACGTATACTAATTCGCTCATTCTTTCAAGCAAGAGTGAATTATCAGCTGAGTATAACAAACCACCAGAAGGCATATTTTCTACAATTCTTATAACGCTCATTTTTGCTAGTTCTCTATTTTCATAACCACCGGGTTCCCAAGCATTTGGATGATCTGGATCACATGGAAGAACATTTGAAAAATGACCTTAATATCTTTAAATTCAGCAATTAAATTTCTTTTAAGTTTATTATGCATATATTTCATTTCTTTATCCTTTGTAATCCTATTTTTAATAAATACCCCCAATTTATTCGTAATTGTTTAGCTTTCTGAAGTTTTTTCTATTATATTCTCTAGAAGCGAAAATTTTATTAATCCCTT
>CAYHOR010000039.1:0-5992 GCA_964358235.1 Candidatus Woesearchaeota archaeon | reverse complement strand
TTAGGTGCATTTTATATTATTATAAAAATTCCAAGTTCACTGATAATGAAAAAATCATCATGGGGATTTGGATTAATACATAAAGATTTATCTGTAACAAGCCAAAGATTATTATCTGAAGCAACAAATTTATTAGTTGGAAAATTCCTACCAACATAAAAGTTTAAAAACAATTTAAAATTATTAATTTTATGTTAATTAAATCAGAATTTGAAGATTTCATTGTTGAAGAAGTAATGGATTTGAAGTTAAAGGATAAAGGAGATTATACTTATTTTATTCTTGAGAAGAAAAACTGGACTACTTTTAAAGCTATTGAAAGTATTGCTGATTTGTTGAAAGTATCTGTTAGAAGGTTTTCATTTGCAGGACAGAAAGATAGAAATGGAATAACTAGGCAGTATGTTTCGGCTGAAAGAGTTTTATGGGATAAATTAAAAGAAATAGATTTGAAGGATATTAAATTAGAGTTTGTTGGCCATTCTGATATTCCTATTAAAGTAGGTTCATTAAATGGGAATAAATTCAAGATTATTGTTAGAGAATTAGATAAACCGTTACATAAGATTGATTTTGTCGTTAATTATTATGATGAACAAAGGTTTGGAGGTTATAGACCTAATTTACATTTAATAGGAAAAAAATATTTATTAGGAGAATATGAAGAAGCTGTAAAAATGTATTTGTTATATCCTTTTTCCAACGAAACTAAGGATTATGTTAAAGCTAGGAAGAGGCAGGAAAAAGATTGGGGAAAGTGGCATGTTGATCGATACCCTAAATATTTGATAAATGAAAGGAAGATTATTGGATATTTATCCGGGCATCCTAATGATTTTAAAAATGCGTTTAAGGTGTTACCAAAACAATTATTTTCTATGATACCACAGGCTTATCAAAGTTATTTATGGAATGAATCTTTAGCTGAGTATTTACGAGAGAAGTTTAAATATTGGGAAGTTAACTATTCTGTGGGTAAATTAGTATTTGTTAATGAATATATGGATTTAGATTGGCCTATTATTGGCAATGACAGCAAATTAAAAGAGGATGAGAAAAAAATAATTGAAAATCTTATGAAGAAAGAAGGTGTTTGGTATGATACTTTTTCTAAAGGACTTATGCGTAAGGCTATGATTAAGATAGATAATTTTAAATTAGGTTCATTTATTAATGGCGAGCAGGAAGTTTCTTTTTATCTGCCTAAAGGTGCTTATGCGACTATGGTTATTAAGAGTTTGTATATTTGATTTGTAAAAGATGTGTGAAATTTTTAATGCTAACAAAGTTAATCCTTATAATATTTTAAAATATCTATACCTTCTTTACTTGCTTGATTAATTATGCCTATTTCTTTTTTTCTTTTATTAAATTCTTCTGGGGTTAAACAGATTTGTTCTAAATCAATCTTTTTATCCCATTTTCCATAAGCTTTTGATAAACGATCCATAAAAGGAATATTATTAAATTTCGAGGAGATTATTAGTAAATCTATATCGCTTTCTTTAAGATTGTCTCCTCTTGCACGACTGCCAAATAAAATAATTTTTTGAGGACTAAAAGTCTTTTTAATAAATTTCATATGATTTTTTAATAAATTTATTGTTATTTGATCTGGTTTTCTGCCCATTTGAAAAATACCTCCAAAAATTTAATAAAATATTCAGCCTTTGTTTTATCAAAAATTTTGTAAGGCAGTTCTCCTGTGGCATCAGGATATCTAGTTGTAATATAAGCAGGACTTAATTCAATTAATACAGGTTTTAAATTTTCAGGAAAGTGAACTTCTTTAGCTAGATATAATAAAGAATGTGTAGAACCTGGGGATTCTTGCTTTTTTATTATGAATATTGCTTTTAAAGCCTTTTCTACAGCTTGGTGGCAAAAGAAAATTGCAGCATAAGGTTCATTTAAACTTTGATTTCCCTTTGCAACTTCAAAATCCTTCTTTGCTTGCAACCAGTAATTTAGAGCTTCTTTTCGCATATGTAAAAATATAAGTTATAACCTTAAATACTTTTTTATTCAAATTTTATCAATTTATTAATCTCTTTTGTCGATACTTCTTTATTGGATAGTAAAGAGAATATTTTTAGTTCTTGATTGTATGAATCCATATTACGGATATAAGCCAACCAGCCTTCAACAAAATTGTAAATAGCATCATAATTTTCTGTTTTTAGGAGATTATATTTTCTAAAAAACTTTTGTCTGTTCTTTTTAGGGATTATTTTGTGATAGTAAAATATCTTTGCTCCTAAGAATTTCACGCCGTGTTTTAAGATAATTATTTTTGATTTGTCGGGATGCAAGGTTAATTTTAGTTGTTTTTGCAAAAAATCATTTATCTTTTCTTTTAGGATTATTAATTCTTCTTTAGAACTGCTAAGAATTACAAAATCGTCTACGTAACGGATATAATATTTGACTTTAAGAGTATGTTTTATATATTGATCAAGTTCATTCAAATAAACATTTGCAAAGAATTGACTAGTAAGATTTCCTAAAGGCATTCCTTTATCTTTTGAATAATTTTTTAATATAACTTTAATCAACCGGATTATTTTTTCATCTTTAATTTTCGTTTTAAGGATATTTATTAAAATTTTAATATTTACATTTTCAAAATAATGCTTGATATCGGCTTTAAGAACATAACATATTTTTGTATTGTTTTTTGAAACTTTTCTTTGAAATTGTTCAAATCTTTGTATTGCCTTTAATGTACCTTTACCTTTTCTGTTAGCATAGGAATCATAAATGAAAGTTTTATCGAAAATAGGTTCGATTATATTGCACAAAGCATGATGAACAATACGATCTCGAAAATCAGATTTATGGATAATTCTTGTTTTAGGATCTTTTATCACAAATGACTTTAGAGGTTTAGGTTGATAAGAATGAAAAATTAACTCTAACCTTAATTGATTTAAGTTTTGCTTCAAATCTTTTTCAAATTCTATTACATATCTCTTATTGGATTTACCTTTTTTAGCTTTGTTATAAGCTATTTCTAAATTTTCTTTTGAACATAATTCTTGGTATTCTAAGGTCATTCCTACGACACAGCCATTGTTGTAGTTGTTGTTGCCATTAAGATTATTGTTGTTGTCAAAGACCAAAGGGCAGTCTCGTATAGTCATTTTACCTTGAATTCACTGCAATTTCATTTCTGTCATTGCTGTATTTTATGACTTGTTAGGGTCTTGATAAAATGACATGTGGCCTTAGCATTTTTATATACCAAGACAAATAAATAATAAAAATAGAATTTAAAAAACTATTTATTTTTGTCTTAACAATAAATCTAGAAAACTACCTTTAGAAATTGTTTCATTTTTTTTTTGCGTTGCGCCTTCGGCGCCGACTGACACCCCTACGACACAGCCATTGACGTAGTAGTCGTTGAAGCCATCAAGATCATTGTCGTAGTCAAAGACCAAAGGGCAGCCTAAGGGATTAACCAAATTTGTTGCATCTTTATCAACCACAATTCTAATTTGAGATCCTATATTATTCTTATGACCTATTTCATATCCTTCAACATTTGTCATTCCACCAATCATTGGAACTAAAGCAGTTTTTTCTGCAGCTTGAGTAATTGGAACTAAACCTGAAACAAGTTTCTCTAAAGCTTCTCCTTGAATTACCCAAATTTGTCTTTCTGGACCAGTTTGTTCTAATCCTTCTTCACAATCTAAGTGAAATAAACCATTATCTAATTTAAATTTGGATCTTTCATAACCTTTTGCTCTTAATTCTTCATAACCTTCAGGTGAATTAAAAGGATTATTTTTTCCACCATGCTTTATTAACAAAGTAGGTTTATTCATATGTAAACCGTACTCAACTGATGTAACAACATGAGGATCCACTGACCATACAGATGAGCCTCTTTCATTTTTTGTAGCTCTTTCTAAACCAAACTCTAGACCAGTTAATGCTCTACAACCATCTTCATTACATTTTTTCAATGCTAATTCTGGTAAAACATAACCTTCTTGTGGATATCTTTGCATTTTTTTATTCTCCTTTAATATTTTGATAAGTTTTGTGTATCGAACTAGTTTATATATCTTCCTATTTTGTTGTAATCTCTAAGTAGTTAAAATTTAGGAGCTAAACCTTTAAAACTCAACAATTTATAATTAAAATTATGAAAATCAAACAAATACCTGAAGATTTTATTGTTAAAGAAGTTATGAACTTAAAGTTAGAAGAAGGAGATTACAATTATTATTTAGTTCAAAAAAAGAATTGGAATACTTTAGATATAATTAATGAAATAAAAAAGAGAATTTCTGGAGATGTAGGGTTTGCAGGAAACAAAGATAGAAATGCAGTAACATATCAGTATATTTCTGTTAAAAAACAAATAAATTTCAAGATAAAAGATACAGAATTTACTTTTATTGGTACCGGAAAAGAAAGAGTGTTTTTAGGCAAGTTAGAAGGAAATGAGTTTATTCTAACTATAAGAGATTTAGATAAAAAGTTAAAAGAAGTCAAGAAAGTAGTAAATTATTTTGGAGAGCAGAGGTTTTCTGAAAAAAATGGGTTAATTGGAAAGTTGATAGTACACAAAAAGTTCAGGGAAGCATGTCAAGAGTTAAATTTAGAAGTCAAAGAAAATGATTATATTAATTCTTTAAGGAAATTAGGAAATGAAAATTTAAAGTTTTACATTCACGCATATCAAAGTGAGTTGTGGAATAAACTTGCAGCTAAAAGCAAGAAAAAGATATTACCAATATTAGGATTTTTAACTGAAGGAAAAGATTATGAACAAATTATGAAAGAAGAAAATATAACAACAAAAGATTTTATAATAAGAAATATGCCTGAATTAAGTTCTGAAGGAGGATTTAGAGAAAGGGTTGTCAAAGTTGAGAATTTTAAGACTATATCATTTGAAGATGATGATTTAAATCCTGGAAAGAAAAAACAGGTTATATCATTTTATTTGAGTAAGGGTGCTTATGCTACTACAGTGATTGAAGCATTAGCATAATATTTTTAAATTCTGAATGTCTTAAAATTATAATAAGATTTAGGATTATTAATCTAAATTAAGGGAAAAAATATGACTCAAATATTTCAATTTAAAATAACTTTGAATGAAATAAAACCAAGTATATGGCGAAGATTTTTAGTAAAAGACAATATAAGTTTTCAAAAATTACATGAGACTATTCAAGTGGTTATGGGTTGGGATGATTATCATCTTTATTCATTCTATTTAAACAAAGAGGAAATAAGCCCACCAGATTCTGAAAATGATTCGCTAAATGCAAAAAAAATAAAATTAAAAGATAAATTATCTTTAAAAAATAAATTTGGATATGTTTATGATTTTGGAGACAATTGGGAGCATTCATTGGTTGTTGAAAGAATTTTTGATCAAGATTATAAAACTCCATTTATACCTTTTTGTTTAGAAGGTAAACGTGCTTGCCCACCAGAAGATTGTGGAAGTACTTGGGGATATTACAAGCTACAAGAAATAAAAAAAGATAAAAATCATAAAGAATATGAAGATATGATTGTAGAATGGCTCGGTGAAGATTTTGATTTTGAGGAATTTAATCTTCAAGAAATAAATAATAGATTAAGTACATTAGTTAATACGGGTGGTAGAGCCACATTTTGGGGACTCGAATGAAAGAATCTGAAATTAATGAAGAAGATTTATGGTCAAATGAAGGATTTATAGAAACTATTGATCAGTTGGATTTAAAAGCTAGAATGAGAACTTTTCATATGAAACATGATGAAGAATTAAATTTTAATTGTTCAAAGTGCAAGAAAAAAATATCAGCTCATAATAAAGATTGGCATGCTGGAATGTGTGATGATTGTTTTAATAATGAATGTTCTAAGAACAGTGAATTTTAGTTAAAATAATTCCTTTACAGAAAGTGTAGAAAAAGTTTATAATTGGTAGAATAATTCTATAAAATATGTTTGGATTCCTGAAAGATAAAATAAAAAG
>CAYHOR010000038.1:0-6022 GCA_964358235.1 Candidatus Woesearchaeota archaeon | reverse complement strand
TTAAAGATCTTAATGCAGAAATTTTAGCTCCTGGAACAGATGCTGGAAGATTAACTGTATGGAGTGAAAAAGCTATTGAGTTAATGGATAAAGAAAAATTATTTTACAATAAGGAGAATAAAAAATGAATAAAGATCTTTTTTCCGTATTGAAATATCCTTTAACTACTGAGAAAAATGTAAAATTAATGCAAAATGAAAATAAATTAGTATTTATTGTTGAAAGAAGATCAAATAAATTTGATATTAAAAAAGCTGCTGAGGAGTTTTTCAAAGTCAAGGTGTTGAAAGTAACAACAAGCATTTTACCAAATGGTACAAAAAAAGCTTATTTGAAATTATCTCCTGAAACTCCAGCAATAGATGTTGCTACGCAACTAGGATTATTATAGAATGGGAAAAAATTTAATCACACAAAGGCGAGGTAGAGGAAGTTTTACCTATAGAGCACCTAGTCATAGATATGCAGGAAAAATTAGTTATAGAAAGTATGATGAATCAGAAAAGAATTCTGTTGTATTTGGAAAAATTAAAGATTTAATTGATTGTCCAGGGCACTTTGCACCTTTGGCAGTTGTTCAGTATGATACTAAAGAAGAAGTTTTAATTTCTGCTCCAATGAATTTGAGAGTTGGTGATATTGTTGCTTCAGGAGCATCAGCACCTTTACAAAAAGGAAATGTTTTACCTTTGAAAAATATTCCTGACGGAACTGATATTTACAATGTTGAAATCAAACCTGGTGATGGTGGAAAGTTAGTTAGAACTGCTGGTACATTCGCTACTGTAATTGGTAGAAATGAAAATCAAATTTTAATAAGATTACCTTCAAAGAAACAAAAAACTTTGGTTGGTGAATGCAGAGCTACAATAGGAATAATTGCTGGTGATGGCAGACAAGAAAAACCATTCCTAAAAGCTGGTACAAGAATGCATGCTATGAGAGCAAGAAATAAATTGTACCCACAAACTTCTGGAGTAGCTATGAACGCTGTAGATCATCCATTTGGATCTGGAAGAGGTAGACATGTTGGTAAACCTAAGACTCCTCCTCGTTGGGCTTCATCAGGAAGAAATGTTGGTTTAATAAGAGCTAGAAAAACAGGGAGAGGGAAATAATAATGGCAAAAAAAGAATTCACTTACAGAGGAAAAAGTTTAGATCAGTTGAAGTCAATGGATATTAAAGAATTCGCGATGTTATTGCCTGCAAGAGCTAGAAGAAGTTTGACTAGAGGATTTACTGAAATGCAAAAAAAATTAATGCTTAAGATCAAAAAAACTAAAGAAGGTAAATATAAAAAACCTATCAGAACTCACTGTAGAAATATTATAATTTTACCAGAAATGGTTGGATTGTTAATTTATGTTCATACAGGAAAAGCATTTGTTCCTATTGAAATATTTCCAGATATGATAGGATCATATTTAGGAGAATTTAGAATGACTAGAAACAAAGTTGCTCACTCAGCTCCAGGTATTGGTGCTACAAAGTCTAGTTCAGCAGCTTCGGTGAAATAAAAATGATGAATAAAGAACATATTGCAACTGCAAAAGGAATGAATTTAGGAATTTCAAGAAAGTTCGCAGTAGAGATTGGAAGATTCATCAAAGGAAAAAAACTTTCAAGAGCTAAAATATTATTAGAAGGAGTAATAGTACAAGATGTTGCTGTACCATTCACAAAATATAATTTTGATTTAGGACATAAGAGAGGATCAGTTGGTCCAGGAAGATTCCCAGTTAAAGCATCAAAGGAAATATTATATTTAATAAAGTCTGCAGAAATGAATGCAATCAACAAAAATTTTGATATTGAAAATATTTATGTTAACAATATTTTAGTTGGAAAAGGAAGTACAACAAACAGAGGCGGAAGAGCTCGAGGTAGACAAGCTAAAAGAACTCACATTGAAATAATCTTAGAAGAAAAAGAAAAAAAACAAGAAGATAAGAAGAAGGTGCAGAAGAAATGATTGAGAGAAAATTTATAGCAGAAAAAATGAGAGAATTTTTAGTTAATGATTACTTACACAAAGAATTAGGTCCAGGTAAATATAGTTCTTTCGAAATTAAAAGAACACCTTTGGGTGAAAGAATTGTAATTTATACTGCTCGACCAGGATTGATTGTTGGTAAAGGCGGAGATAATATCAAGGATTTAACAAGAGTTTTGAAAACAAAATTTAAAATGGAAAATCCTCAAATTGAAGTTGCTGAAATTTCAAATCCAAATTTAGATGCTCAAACAATGGCTGAACAAATTGTTACAGTCTTAGAAAAATTCGGACCAAAAAGATTCAAATCTGTTGGCTACAAGACATTACAAAGAATTATCGATGCTGGTGCAATGGGATCAGAAATAAATATTGGTGGAAGAGGTCTTCCTGGTGCAAGAGCTAAAACTTGGAGATTCTATGCTGGTTATTTGAAGAAATCTGGAGATGTTTCAATGTCAAAAGTTGCTTATGGTGAAGCTACTGCTAATTTAAAATCTGGATCTATTGGAATAAAAGTTAGAATATTACCTCCAAATACAATTTTACCAGATAGATTAAAACTTAAGGATCTTGACAAAATGACTGTTAAAGTAGAAGAAGTAAAAATAGAAACAGTTGAAAAAGAAGAAGTAAAAGAAGATAAAAAAGTAGTGAAGAAAAAAACAGTGAAGAAAAAAGTTGCAAAGAAAGAAGGAAAAAATGAAAATAAAGAATGAGCAATTAAGAAAAATGAACGATGATGAATTAAATAATAAGTTATTTGAACTTAAGAAAGATTTAATCAAAGTTAATGCTCAGATTGCAGCTGGAACTATTCCTGAAAATCCTGGTAATGTTAGAAATTTGAAAAAAACTGTTGCTAGAATATTGACAATCAAAACTCAAAAAAATGGAGGGGTGAAGTAAAAACCTATGGGTGAGATTTGCTCAAAGTGTGGTTTACCACAAGAGCTGTGTGTTTGCGAATCAATTGCTAAAGAAGATCAAAAAGTTGAAATTCGATTAGTCAAACGAAGGTTCGGAAAACTTATCACAGTCATCTCTGGTATAGAAGACAAAACAATCAATGTCAAAGAGCTTGCGAAAAAACTCAAAATGAAACTTGCATGCGGTGGGACCTTTAAGGGAAACACAATAGAATTGCAAGGTGATCATCTTGACAGGGCAAAAAAATATGTCCTTGAGGAAGGGTTTTCCGCAAACTCAATCACAGTGGTTGATGAAACCAAAAGATCATGAGATCACCAACAAACATCATACGACACGAATGGATCGGGTTGTGTGTTGAGGTGGTTGATGCACAAAATATAGACCTCATTGGAATTCAAGGAGAGATTGTTGATGAAACAAAAAATCTTTTCGTGATTGAAACCAATAAGGGCGAAAAGAAAATATTAAAAAAGGGAGTCAAATTTAAGATAGAGGTTGACAATCAGAAATTAATCATCGACGGGGATGTTCTCGTCGGAAAGTCAGAGGATAGAATCAAAAAATGAAGAACGAAACAAAGAAGGAAGTTGGAATGGGATTTGAGGCACCTAAAAAAAGTTGCCAAGATGCTCACTGCCCTTTTCATGGAAGTTTAAGATTACATGGAAGAGTGTTTGTTGGCAAAGTAATTAAGAAAGTCCCTAAAACAGTTTCTGTCGAGTGGCCAAGAATTGCTTACTTAGATAAATTTGAAAGATACTCTAAGAGTAGATCTAAAGTAAAGGCTCATAATCCTGAATGTATAGAAGCTAAAATTGGAGATAAGGTTACAATTGTCGAGACAAGACCTATCAGTAAAACAAAAAAATTCGTAGTAGTGAGGATTGAACAATGAAAGCAATATCTGGTTTCAAAGTTAGAGCACTTCCATTTGGTGCAGAAGTTCCTACTTGTGATAATTCTGGTGCCAAAATTGTAAAAATAATTAGTGTTAAAGGTCATAAAACTGTAAGAAAAAGAATCGCTGCAGCTGGTGTTGGAGATTTAGTAGTTGCTTCAGTAATCAAAGGTAAACCTGAAATTAGAAAACAAGTTGTATTTGCAATAATTGTTAGACAAAGAAAAGAATACAGAAGACCAAATGGTACTAGAATTAAATTTGAAGATAATGCAGTTATTGTATTAAAAGATGATAAAGGTACTCCAAAGGGAACAATCTTTAAAGGAGCTATTGCAAAAGAAGCTGCTGAAAGATGGCCTGGTATCTCAAAAGTATCGAGCATAGTGGTATAAAATGAAAAACGAATGGTCAAAAAGTTGGAAGGCAAGCAAGAGGCCTGGAAAGCAGAGAAAGTATACTGCTAATGCTCCATTACATATTAAATCAAAATTATTGAATGTTCATTTAAGTAAAGAATTAAGAGATAAATATAAATTTAGAAATGTTAGAGTTAAGAAAGGAGATAAAATAAAAATCCTTGTAGGAGATCATAAAGGTCAAACTGGAAAAGTAAATAGAGTAAGAATGATAAATCAAAAAGTTTATGTTGAAGGAATTGAAAATATTAAAAAAGATGGAAACAAAGTTTTCATTCCATTTAAACCTAGTAATTTAATAATTGTTGAGTTAGATTTAACAGATAAAATTAGAAAAGCAAAGCTTGAAAGAAAAATAAAGGAGAAAAAATAGAATGGTTAAAAATCACTTATCTAGATTGAATGCACCTAAGAGCTGGTCTATGAAAAGAAAAGGAATTAAATTTATCACTAGACCAAATTCTGGTTTGCACAGCTTACGAGAATCTATGCCTCTTTCACTAATTTTAACAAATTTATTAAAATATGCTAGAACAAGAAAAGAAGTTAAGAAAATTTTGAATGAAAAAAAAGTTATTATCAATGGCAAAGTTAGAAAGAGTTTAGAATTTGCAGTAGGATTAATGGATGTAATTTCAGTTCCATCATTAGATGAATCTTACAGAGTTTATTATAATCATTTAGGAAAATTTCAATTATTGCCTATTAAAGGTGAAGAAATCGAGTTGAAACCTGTAAAAATTGAAAACAAAACTGTTTTGAAGGGTGGAAAATTTCAAATAAATAATACTGATGGAACTAATTTAATTTTAGATAAAAATGATTATGTTACTGGTGATACTTTAATTATTTCATTGAAAGATGGAAAAATCAAAGAACATTTACAATTTAAAAAAGGAGCTAAAATATTTATCACTGCAGGAAATAAAATTGGCACTATGGGTGTAATAGACGATATCAAAGAAAATAAAATTATGGTTAAAACTAAAGATTCAGAATTTGAAACATTGAAAAAATATGCTTTTGTAATTGGAAAGCTTCAAACTATTGAGGAAAAATGAATTTAATGAAAGAAATCAGGATAGAGAAAATTACTCTTAATGTAGGTACTGGTAAGCCTGGTTCAGATTTAGAAAAAGCTAAAATATTACTAAATAAGATTACTGGATTGAAACCTGCTGAAACTCGTACAATGAAAAGAATTCCTGGCTGGGGTTTAAGACCTAACTTGGTAATTGGTTGCAAGGTGACAGTAAGAGGAAAGAATGCAGTTGAATTAGTACAAACATTATTGAAAGCAAGAGACAGTGAAGTTTCTTCAAGAGCTTTTGATAAAAATGGTAATTTTGCATTCGGAATTAAAGAATATCTTGATGTTCCAACATTAAATTATATTCCAGAAGTAGGAATTATTGGTTTTGAAGTTGCTGTAACTCTTGAAAGAAAAGGTTTCAGAGTTAAAAGAAGATCTTTGAAAACTAGAAGTATTCCTGCTAGACACAGAATTTCAAAAGAACAAGGAATTGAATTCGCTAAAAAATCATTAGGTGTTATTATCACTGATAGAGATGAGGAGGCTGAAGAATAATGACAGCAGGTAGTTATAAAAAAGCATTCAAGCAATTAAAAAACAAGCCTGTTAAATTGAAAAAATTCCTTAAACATAATGCTCCTAAACAGAGAAAGTTTGGAATAAATTCAAAACCATGTAAAATCTGTGGAAGACTTGGAGGTCACATACAAAAATATGGATTAGATGTTTGTAGACAATGCTTCA
>CAYHOR010000037.1:0-6053 GCA_964358235.1 Candidatus Woesearchaeota archaeon | reverse complement strand
AAGTCGATACCTAAAACTTCATGAAAATTACTTTTCTTTAGTTTTTCTCCTTCTATTATAACTTTTAATTTCAAAATTTTATTTTCTATTCCTAGATTAACAGATTTTACTTTCCAACTAAAATATTTGTTGAAATATTCAGGAACTTTGATCTTGTATTTCTTTCTTCCATCGATGGTTGTTAGTTGTAATTCTCCAGACTTCAAAAATACTTTTGCAGTTCGCAAATCAAATCTTATTGAAGAATCCATTCTCTTTTTAGTATTTGGATTACATTTATTTCCTTTTAAAATCTCAACAGCATTGTCTCTAGCATTTTGAATCAATGCAGAAGGAAAATTAGGATTATTATTTCTTATTTCCTTGTAAAGTAAATTATGAAGTTTATTTTTAGACAAAGTATTATTTTGTATACAACAGGCAATATGTTCATTCACAACAGAATTATAACTATGAATAGTTTCATATAATTCCTTGCTCTTAGAAAGCTCCAAACTTATTGTTCGTTGCATATTTTGATACAAGAAAATATACTATTTAAACCCTGCGTGGGCAAATGCCGTGTCCACCCCTACTGCAATTCACTCAGACCTAAAGGAGTGAGTGTTATTGCAGAGATTATATAAAGGCTTTAAAACTGGTAAACTAAAAAAATATTCACGAGAGGAATTATATGATAGAAAAATATAAACTTTACTTCTTCCAGAAAGTTTTAATCTCATCAATTCTCCATTTAGGATTAAAATCAAACTCTTTCTGAATTCTGTCACGCTCTAAAAAACCTTGATAAGCAATCATAGCACCCTGATCACCCGCATACTCTAACGGAACTGTAAACGCTTTAACACCTCTAGCTTCACACATTTCACTTAACATCTTAGAAAACCTTTTGTTAGCAGCAACTCCTCCAATCAATAAAACTTCATTCTTCTCACAATGTGCTAATGCCCGTTCAGCAACCTCAATAAGCATTGCAAAACAAGTCTCTTGCAACGAAAAACATAAATCTTCTTTTGCAACACCTTTTTTATATAATTGTATAGCTCTCGTAACAATCCCAGAAAAATCAACATCCATTCCTTTTACACAATATGGCAACTCAACATACTTTCCTTTCTTAGCCATTTCTTCAACTTTAGGCCCACCAGGAAATCCTAACCCTATTTCTCTTGCAAACTTGTCAAAAGCATTCCCAATTGCAATGGATAAAGACTCACCAAATATTCTATACTTGTCTTCATGCATGATAACTTGAGTATTAGCACCAGAACAAAATAAAAATACTGGATCTTTGGCGCTAGTACAAAATAATCCAATCTCTAAATGAGCAACAATATGATTTACTCCTAAAACTTTAATTTTATATTTCTCTCCTAACTCTACTGCAAAATCTCTGCCAACTTTTAAACAAGGCGCTAAACCAGGTCCTTCAGAATAAGCAATCAAATCTACATCTTCCATAGATAAATTCGCAGTCTTTAAAGCTTTCTCTAATATTTCTTCTTTCAATCTAATATGATGATTGGCAACTTCATTGGGAATCATACCTCCTTCTATTGTTGTAAAAGTATCTTTAATATTTGCTAAAATATTTTTTCCATCAAACACACCAACACTGAAAGTATCTCTGCCTTTAGAGTGCAGTACTTTCAATGCCAATCACATTGAATTTCATAGCATTAAAGAATTAAATATATTTTATAAGTGTTGCTAAACTTCTAGGATTTTGTTATAAGCTTTTAAGACCGATATATTGAAAGTAATTTTATTATATAATCCATTTGTCTACTTTTAGAAATACAAAAATTCATAAATCTTAATAACCCGAAAAAAACGTCTAAAACATGGATAAATATATAGAAGATAGACCTTGGGGAAAATTTGATCAATTTTGTCTTAATGAACCTGTAACTGTTAAATATTTATATTTAAATCCAAATGAAAGATTAAGTTATCAATATCATGATACTAGAACAGAATTTTGGAAAGTAGTAAAAGGTTCAGGTCAAGTTGTTTTAAATGATAAAATATTAGAAGCAAAAGTTGACGATGAATTTGACATTTCACAAGGAACAAAACATAGATTAATAGCTTATGATGATGGTATAATTGTTTTAGAAATCTCTTTTGGACATTTTGATGAAAACGATAATCATAGAGTAGAAGACAAATACGGAAGAGTTTAATTCTAAAAACCAAAAGGTTTATATATCTCATAAATGAGATAATATTATCTCAAAATGGAAACCTCTATAAATGAATTAAAAGTATTGAATTTATTTGTAAAAAATCTTTTTTTAAAATTAAACATTAGAGAGATAATGCACAAAATCAACAGCAAATCTTATCAAAGAGTTTATGAAGCAGTTAAAAACTTAGTCAATAAAAATATTTTAAATTCTGAAAAAGTTGGAAATGTGAATTTAATAAGTTTGAAATTATCAAGAGAAACAATAATCAATCTTGCTTATTTGGATGAACAAGAAATAAATAAAATACCTAATTACACTAAAATTTTAGAAATTAAAGAGATAACTGATTATCTTATTTTAGTAACTGGAAGCTATGCAAAAGGAAATGCAACAAAAAAGTCAGATTTAGATTTAGTAATTATTATCCCTAATAAAGAAGATATTGTTAGCATTCAAAAATTAGTTGAAAATATGACTATCCTATTTATTCCACAAGTCCATTTGTATGTTTTTACAAAAAATGATTTTATTGAAATGCTCAAAGATAAAAAAGAAAATTATGGAAAAGAAATTGTTAAAAATAAAGTTATATTAAAAAATGCGCAGATGTTTTATGAATTAATCAAAGAGGCAGTTGAAAATGGATATAAAGGTTAAAGGATATTTGGACAGAGCAGAAAATGGACTTATTTTAGCTAAAGCTAATTTTGAACTTTCAACACAAGACAAAGCAAAAGAAGTTTTGAATATTTCATTAGATAGGACTTTTTTTAATGATGTTATTTCTGAAAGTTATTATACAATATTTTACAGTGCAAAAGCATTTTTACTTTACTTAGGAATAAAAACAGAGCCTCCAGAAGAACACAAGAAAACTTATGAAGAATTTAGAAAAATAGTTGAATCTAGAAAAATAGACAAACAGCTTTCTGAGATTTATGAAGAAGAATCAAACAAAGCAGAAACACTTTTAAGAATATTCTTCGATGAAAAAAGGAACAGAGGAAAATTCACTTATAATGTTAATGCTAATGCAAACAAGCCATTTGCAGAACAATCTATTAAAAATGCAAGATTTTTTGCATCAACAATTAAACATCTTATAGAAAACAAGTAATTAAAACTTAATTTCTTACACCAAAAAACCATCTTTTGTATTTTGAAGTTAATTTTGGATCTAAAGTACTCCAAGCTCTTCTAAATTTATTATGACTATAACGAACTCTTCCATTCCAAGGATCAATAAGATAAACATATTTTGAAGTTAACTTCTCTATTACTCCAAAATGCCCAGTTTTTTCATCAAATAAATAATATGAAACAATAATTTTATAACCTTTTTTATAAACAAATTTTAACTCTTCAAAAGAGGAATTGCGATTGACAATATAATCTAATTTATATCTTTCAGCAATTAAAGGGAAAGAAGACCTTCTACTACCATATTTGGCATTAGTTCCAAGCAGCTTTCTAATTTTTAATTCGGATTTGACAATTCCTAAACTTTCTAAAACCATACGAAATGCAGCCGCTCCGCAACTCCAATTCTTTTCTTGTTTGTAAAAAGGAATCATAATAATCTAAAAGAATATTACTTTAAAAGCCTTACTCACTCAACTTAACACCACGAGAAATACTTTCTTCCCAGCCACTAGAAGTAATCTGCATAAACTCAGCATTATGTTGCATTTCAAGAATATTATACGCACCGCAATAACTCAACCCGCTTTTCAAACCTTTGATAGTACCTTTAATGACTTCTTCAACAGGCCCTTTATAATCCACTAAAGTAGAAACACCTTCAACAAAAACATCTAATTTATCTTTAACTTTTTTACCATCTAAATTTTCTTTTCTTTCATGATTACTATCATAAGAAGCACTTCCCATATATCTTTTGTATCTCTTACCATCTTTTATAACAACAAAACCAGGAGCTTCATCAGTACCTGCAAACAACGAACCAGAATAAATACTTGAAGCACCAGCAGCAATTGCTTTTGAAACATCTCCAGGAAACTTTATTCCACCATCAGCACATACAGGCACGGAATACTTGTTTGCAACCATGCACACATCCATAATTGCAGTCAACTGCGGAACACCAGATCCAGAAATAATTCTAGTAGTACAAACTGGCGACGGTCCAATACCAACCTTTAATCCATCAGCACCAGCTAATATTAAATCATAAGCAGCCTCTGCTGTAGCAACATTTCCAACCATCACATCAATATCAAAAGTTTCTTTTAACTCTTTTAATCTTTGAATAGTTAAATCAGAATGCGCATGAGCAATATCTAAAATTATAACATCAACACCAGCATTTATCAAAGCGCCAGCTCTTTCAACAGTATCTTTGACGCCAACAGCAGCACCAACTCTTAATCTTCCTTTTTCATCTCTGCATGCATCAGGCCAAATTAACAATTTCATAATATCCTTGGTAGTCATCAATCCTTTTAACTTTCCATCTTTCATTAACGGTAATTTTTCAATCCTATGCTTATGTAAAATATCTTTAGCTTGATCAGAACTTATTCCAAATTCAGCAGTTATTAACTTCTCTTTTGGAGTCATGACTTCTTTTATTGATCTATTCATATCTTTCTCAAACAAATAATCTCTTGAAGTAAATATTCCAACTAACTCTTCATTTTTTTTAACCAATAAACTTGTAACGCCATTATTTCTCATAATCTCAACAGCCTTGCCAATAGAAATATCATCATCTACAGTTAAAGGCTCATCAATAACATAACTAGTACTTCTTTTTACTTTTCTTACTTCTTCAACTTGTTCTTCAATGGGAATAAACTGATGGATAACTCCTAGCCCGCCGTTTCTAGCCATAGCAATCGCCATTTTATGTTCAGTAACCGTCGCCATATTAGAACTAACTAACGGAATATTAAGAGAAATTCTTTTAGTAAACATTGTTTTTACATCAGCTTCAATCCGAGAACTTAAAGGACTTCGTTTAGGAACCAAAAGAACATCATTATAAGTTAATCCTAATCTCATCAAATCACCTAAAACAAATTATCAATTTTGATTTAAAAAGATTGTATAACTTTAAAGTATATCTTTAATACTCTAAAAGAACTATTAAACATTAATTGTTTATAATTTATAAATAAAAAGTGAATAATAGAAACATTTATATATTTACTTCACATAATATATATTATGGTCAGCCAGTATGATGTATTCTATGCTATAGCCAATGCAGGAAGTATAAATATTGAAAAAATATTAGAATATCTTAACAAACCTAAACAAGAATATCAAAACATTTTCAATAACATACTGGTATTAGAAAAAAAAGGTCTTGTAAAAAGAGAAGACCAAATAAAAATAGTTCATTCTGAAAAATCCAAACAATTATTTAATATAATTTCTTTCTGCATAAGAAATGGTATGAATTATAATATTCTTCTCAAACCTAAAGTGATTAACTTTTTGGAAAAAGCTTCTAAAATAGAATTTTTTACAATAACAAACATAAAATTACATCCTACAACATTTCATTTTTATGTAAACTTTCTTTCAAAATGCGGATTGCTCCTCATAATCTCAAGAAAACCTCTCAAATGTAAATTACTTAGAAATCAATTTATAATTGAATTATGCAATTTATTTAACAAAAAAATAAAATTTTATAACCCAAAAAAAAGATTATTAATATCAGAAATAGGAAAAGAATTAAAAAAATATAAGAGAAATGCTAAAATTAATCAAGCACTTTTAGGGAATATTGAATCAAAAAGAGCTGCAAATTTTATTTATTCAAGTTTAAGTTTAGAAGGAAATCCATTAACACTTCCAGAAACGCAAAAACTTATATTAGAACATATTACA
>CAYHOR010000036.1:0-6144 GCA_964358235.1 Candidatus Woesearchaeota archaeon | reverse complement strand
ATCCAGGGATGTTCTTCAAGATAACTTAGGCCAAGAACTAAAACTAAAGCTTAAAATGGAACGAATTTACATTATCCCATTGAGAAAAGAGTGGTTGAAAGCCCCTATTTATGGTAGAACCAAGAAAGCTGTTAAAGCTACAAAAGAATTCTTAATGAAACATATGAAAGTTAAGAATGTAAAGATCGGAAGACATCTTAACATGAAACTTTTTGAGAAAGGTTACAGACATCCTCCTCATAAAGTTGAAGTTTCTGTAGAATTAATTAAAGATAAAGAAGGAGATTACGCTTACGCAGAATTAGTTGGTGTTAAAAAAGAAGTTCTTAAGACTGAAAAAGTTGAGAAGAAAGAAGGTATCGCAGGAAAAATTGATGAATTAAGAAACAAAGATAATGTTAAATTAGATGATAAAGCTGAAGGTATCAAAGAAGAAGAGAAAATTATTAGAGAAAAAACTTTGAAATCTGAAAAGCAGGCTCCAGTTTCTGCAGATAAAGATAATATGAAAGCTAAGGCTTCTAAATTACACGAAAAAACAATTATTACAGATACAAACAAACAAGAGCGAAAGAAAAAATAATTTTATTTTTTTGTTGAAAATATAGAATTAAGGATAGGAATTAATTTTTCAAATTCTTCTGATTTTACTTTGTCTATTTTTTTGATAACTAACTGTTTATCAATTTTCAGTAAATTTTCAACTTTTATGCAACAATTATCTTTAATATTTTTTAATTCTAATTTATTTTCGTCAATTTGAAATGTATATTTACCTTTTGAAATATTCGAAGTGATTCCTGCTACTATTAAATCTTCAGAATGATTAAATTCATTATTACTTAGTATTACTGCCGGACGAACTTTTACTCCTGATTGATTTGAAAATGGAAATGGCAAAAGTACAATATCTCTTTGTTCTAAAGATATTTTTTCCATATTTCCTCATCTTTCGAATTATTCCAAATTTTGTCCATAGATTTTTCTGCGAGTGCAAGCCATCCTATTTTTTCTTTCGAATTTATATTTAATTTTTTTAGGAAATTTTCTTCTTTTTCTATAGTAATGATTCCATCTTTTTCAATTAAAATTAATTTTGTTCCTTCCTTTATCTTTAGTTCTCCTCTTATTTCTTCTGGTATAACCACTTGTCCTTTAGAGCTTACTTTTAATGTTGCAATCATAGTAAGATTAGTAAGACTAGGCTTATTTATATATTTTTGGGTTTGTATGGCTTTGCGTGAATATTAATAATTTAGTTCTTTTTTCAAAAATATAATCTTATTTTATGTTCCAAGTTCAATATTTTGTAGAAGCATTAAAAATTTATACTTTTCTATCATACTATTATTAGTTAAGAGTTTTATTCCCGTCTGGGTTTAATACCCCGAAGCTCTGCTTCGATAAGGGTGGACACGGCAAATGCCTGCGCCAGCTTTATATATTGATTTTTCTTAAAATAATTTATGAATTCTATAACTATAAATGACCAAAGAGTATTTTATTTAGATTTTATTAATCCCTATTTAGTTAAAGATTTATTTTTTCATGAAAGGATATTATTTTCATTTAATTCAAAGTTAAAATACAAAAGTTCTAGGGGATATATTAATATAAATCCAGAATTAAGGAAAGAATATAACATTTATAATGAAAATATAGTTGTTCTTAGAATTAAATATAAAAATGATATAATCCAATTAATTTCTAAAATTTATAAGTCTGGTAAAATTTATATCCCCTTGGAGATATTAAAACATTTTTCCTTAAAGGATTCGACAACATTTTTTTGTGATATAATAAATAATGAGCCAGTTGATAACAAAAAATTAGGCCCAAATTATCTAGATTTGACAAAAATATTATCAGATCTTAAAATAATCCTTAGATATAATAATTTTATAACTCTCTATAAAAAAGAAAAAATAGCAATAACCATACCAAGATATATTCAAATAACCCCCTCATTAATTGAATTCTTTTATTTAATTCATGGCGATGGGCATTATAAATATAAATTTTATTTTGTAAATAAACAAAAAGAACTTCATGAATTTATATTAAATGAGTTTGAAAGGGTCTTTTATATTTCTAGAGAGATGTTTCGAGCAAAATTAATTGTTTCAAATTTAAACAATTATGAAGAATTAATAAATTATTGGTGTAAAGATCTTAATTTAACTAATAATCAATTCTATAGACCCTCAATAAGCAAGTTTAATGTTTGTGAAACTGGAAATTTGAGAATTATAATTGATAAAACTATATTTTCTATAATTTTTCAAAATTTATTTGAGAAAATAAAAACTATTAGTCTAACAAATCAATCTTTTTATGCGTTAAATGGTCTTTTAGCTGCCGAAGGAGGTGCAGAAGTAGTTCAAAATAAAGGATTACATAAAATTACTTTAAGTTTTAATATAAAAGAAAAGAATATGTTTGAATTGATAATATTAGATTTAGGTTTAAACTATAAAATCCAAAAAAATAATAGTTTTGTAATTAGTAGCTGGTTAGATTTAGTTTATTTTATGAATATTTATTTACAAAAAGATATAATACCTATGGATTTACATCCTTTAAGAAAAAGGAACTTATTTTTAGGATTTAATAATCATAGATTTACTCAAACTCTAAAAAAGTATTTATTTCCAATTCAAAATTTATCTCCTATAACCTTAAAACAGTATTCTCCAATACTTAATATTCGTGAAGATTCTATTTTAAGAATAGTCAATAATAAAAAATATGTAAAATATTTTATAATCCAAGGAAATGGCAAGAATAGAGATCCATTTAGAATTTCAATCTCACCGGAAGGTTTAAATTTCCTAACATTAATTTCTAAGGTTGAAAATATCATTAAAAATGACATTGCCAAAAACTGAAAGAAAATATCAGTTGCTGACAAGGTTGGACTCAAAATCTAGTGATTCCTATGGAAAAGATCCTTACAAAAGAACAATTCCAGAATTATTGGATTATGGTTTAATATTATTGAATAAACCTCCAGGTCCAACATCTCATCAGGTTACTGATACTGTAAAAAAAATCTTAAGCATTGAAAAAGCTGGTCACTCTGGGACTCTAGAGTATTAACAGAGAAATCCTAATGTAACCGGCCTATTAGTCATAACTCTGGGAAAATCTACAAGAGTCGTTGACGCACTTCTAAAATCTGGAAAAGAATATGTTTGTTTAATGCATATTCATACTAAAGTTGATGATGAAATAATCAAAAAGACAATTAAAGATTTTATAGGTAAAATCCAGCAAATACCTCCAAAAAAATCTGCAGTAAAACGTCAACTAAGAACTAGAGAAATTTATTATTTGGATATTTTAGAAATTAAAGATCAAGATGTATTATTTCAAGTAGGTTGTCAAGCAGGCACATACATTCGAACGCTCTGCGTCAATCTTGGCAAAGCAATGAACACAAAAGCTCATATGCAAGAATTAGTTAGAACAAAAGTTGCACATTTTACTCAAGACGAATGGATTTCTTTGCACGATCTTAAAGATGCTTTCGAAGATTACAAAGAAGGAAATGAAACTAATTTAAGAAAAATAATTTATCCTTTTGAACGTGCAGTAGAATCTATTCAAAAAATTTATGTCTTGGATTCAGCAGTGGATTCAATTTGTCATGGAGCATTCTTATCCACCCCTGGAATTTCAAAACTCGATTCAGATATTGAAATTAATGATTTTGTTGCAATTATGACTCTTAAAAATGAATTAATAGGTCTTGGAGTGGCAAAAATGAATTCACAAAATCTTTTGAGACAAGAACAAGGTATAGCAGTAACAAATACTAGAATTTATATGGAGCCAAATACTTATCCTAAATTTAAAAAAAATATTTAGTTTTTACTCTTTTGTGCAAGTAGAAACTTTTAAATACTCAAAAGGTATCCATTGATATCAAATGAAAAGAAAAATATTATCTCTAAAATCTCCTTTGAAAAAAGGAAGATACCCCAATCTTAATACAATCATTATGATAGAAAATTATTTGAAAAAAAATGAAAGTAAACCTCTAAAAATTGCAGAAATAAAAAAAGAACTGCCAAAAAAGATTATGCATAAAACATTGTTAACAACTTTAGAATATCTTTGGAAAAGTGGAAAAATTATATTTGGTCCAAAAGGTGTTCAATGGATATATGTTGAGCCTGAACATATTAAGAAAATGCTTCGTGGAGCTAGAGAGGTGTAACTTGTTTTCTGATAAGGAAATCAAAGTTTTCTTAAAAGGGCAGGCAAAAGATACTTACGAAAAATTAGAGCAGGATAATAACAAATATGCAAAAACCTTGCTTAATTCTATTAATCGGGCAATAATCATTCTTAAAGAAAATCCACAATATGGTCAACCAATTGCAAAACAACTAATCCCTGAAAAATATCTCAAAGAAGGGATTAAAAATTTGTATAGAATAGAATTATCTAATTTTTGGAGATTGTTATATACAATAGAGGGAAGTAAAATTGAAATATTTTTGTTTATTTTAGATATACATGATCACAAAGGATATAATAAGCTTTTTGGATACAAGTAGAAACTTATATATAATCTCTTTTTTTTTAATAATATATGAGACGAGTCTTAGTAACAATAAAAGGTCAAGTTCAAGGAGTTTTCTTTAGAGCTGGTATTGCTGAACATGCAAATAAGCTAAAAATAAATGGTTGGGTAAAAAATAGTAATAATGATGTCGAAGCTGTATTTGAAGGTAAAGATGATACAGTGGCTGAAATGTTGGAATTTTGTTTGATATGTCCAAAAGGTGCAAAAGTTAAATCCCTAGAAATCGACGAAGAACCCTATGTTGGTGATTATAATTCTTTTGAAATAGAAGAGTGAAAAATAGTTTTGTATTAGCATAATCCTTTTTAATGAAAAAATGACTTTGACTTTATGAATCCTTTTTATATAGTCTTTTCAGGTCATATCTGTGCTGGAAAAGATACTCTTATTGAAGAATTAAGAAAACGTGGAAAACTTGAAGATTTAGATACTGTTCATTACTTAACTGAAGCCGTTAATCATGACAAAGATGTTCTTGATGCATTCTATGAAAATATGAAAGATAGAGGAATATTTTTTGATATTGCTACATTGGGATTGAGATTAACTTTAGGTCATTCAATTAATGATAGAAGAGGAATTATTTTAGGAAATAGAAATGTAGTAGAAGCAAGAGAAACTTTTGTTATGCATAATTTTGATAATGGTCTTTTATCTCAACCAGATTTAGATTTGTATGATAAAATTTTTAAAAGAGGGATAGAAGGAAAAGCAGTAACCTCTCCAGATTTAGTATTTTTTTTAGACGTTCCAGACGTAGATATTTTAATTGAAAGACAAAAACAAAGAGCAGATTCTGGAGAAGGGAAGTTAAATCCAGAATATTTAAGAGAATTAGCACCTTATTTCACAGGTTATAAAGATAAATTCAAAGAAGCTCATGAAAAATGGACTCTTAAAGTTCCAAGATTAGAAGTATTGGATGCATCTCAAGAATCTTCATTGCTTGCTGATAAATGCGAACAAGTAATTAATGAAATGTTTAGGAATAGAAATGGTTGATGGTCCAAGAATATTAAATTTAGATAATAGATTAGCTTCAATAGAACATATTGGGGATAGTGAAGCAATTGAAAGATGGACAAAAGTAACTGGACTTTTAAGATATACATTAACCCAAAAACGAAAAAAACTTTTTGGTATTGAAGGAAATATCGGAACTGGAAAATCAACGCTTGCTAATCTTTTGGAAGGAGAGATAGGTGTTAAAGCTTTCTTGGAAGATGTAGATAATGATCCAGTATGGAAATTAATAATTGAAACTTTCTACAGTGATAGAATTAAACATGGATCTAGAACACAATTATCATTAATACCTTTTCGTCTAAGACAAGCAAAAGATGCTTCAGAATGCCCTTGTTCTGCAGTTATTGATAGAACTTACTGGGCTGATCAATTTGTTTTTGTACCAACACTTGTTCAGGATGGTTTATCACAAAGAGAAGCTAAAAATCTTGATAAAGAATATAAAAAAGTTTATAATCTATTTCCTAAAGTTGATCTTATGTTTTTACTGACTTGTTCTCCTCAAACTTCTAATCAAAGAATTA
>CAYHOR010000035.1:0-6511 GCA_964358235.1 Candidatus Woesearchaeota archaeon | reverse complement strand
AGAAGAAAATTAAAATTTAATTGTGTTAATAATGTGGATAGATCACAAACTAAGCCTAATGAACTGGTGCAATAACTAAAATGTTTATTTTTATAATCCAAAGAATACCTTTTATTTTTAGGCCTGCTCCCATCACCTTCAATCATTTTTTCCAGAAGTATTTTTTTATATTTGTCTTCTACATGAAAAATGAAAATAGGCAGTCGCTTATTAAAACTTTTTTGGTTGCACAAACATTTAAATAATACAGCTGAAAAAATATTCATCATTTGTAATTTATAGGTTTTATCATCATAAATAATAGTTTTGTTCCCATATTTTAAATGTCTAATTTTCTTAGTAGATTTTATTATTGAAGCTTTAGCATTAAAAAATAAAGAATTATAATCTTCTTTTAATTGATTTAACCATTCAATATTAGATGAAGCTATAGAAGCTCCACTTCTAGATAAAGTAGTCTCAAGCGTTGAAGAAGAGCCTTCAGCAATGTAAGCTCCTAATAATCTGCATAAAGATTCAAATTCTTTTGAATTAACTAAAATTCTTCTCTTTATTTTAACAGGATTTTTTCTATTAGTCCAGTTAAACCAGATGAATTGTTCATCATATTTAAATTTTGAAACTTTTTTTCTTCCTTTGTAATTGGAAATATAAGAATAATCATTAAAGTATTCCAAAAGGTCTATTTCATTAACAATTTCTAAAACAGGAATTTTATTAACTTTTACTAAAGATCTATTACCTAATTCTAAGGGTTTTGTTTCCAATAATTTATTATTTTCTAATATCATCAAAGAATGATCTTCAGAACACTCAGTAATTCCATATTTTTGACTTACCTTAAAAATATTTTTATTAGATTTATGACGAATAATTTCATTAACTCTTGAAAATTCAGGTTTCAATGTTGATTTGTTCAATGTTAAAGCTAAAACATTACTATTACTAAGATCAATAACATCCTTATTTCCTCTATAAAATGCATTCGGTCTAAACATCCAAAATAGTTCTTCAATTTTAATAATTCTTAATTTATTATTTATCAACAAAGTAACAAATCTATCTTTTGTAATACTATCAGAATATATAACTTCATAACCATCTTCTCTCACCCACTCTGCAGTTTTCTTGACAAAAAATCTAGAAAATGCAGTGATGGCATTGGCTAAATCCATATTAAAAAATCTGCATAATGGAGAAGCCATAGCTCCGTACATCGAATTCATAATAATCTTCAAAGCTTGTCTGCCAACCTCATCATTTTTTTTCTTATATTCATCCCTGACATTCCACAACTCTTCAATTATTTCTGGTATCACACCTTTCTCTTTGGAAAAAGTTGCACCATTCGGAGCTTTGATTCCCTTCTTTCCAAAACTTAAAGGATCTAGATTAAACGTCCTCATTAACGACGGATACAAAGATTTGAAATCCAAAACAATAATATTATCATAAATTCCAGGCTTGGATTCCATGACATAAGCACCTTGCAC
This sequence comes from Candidatus Woesearchaeota archaeon, assembly GCA_964358235.1. Lineage (GTDB taxonomy): Archaea > Nanobdellota > Nanobdellia > SCGC-AAA011-G17 > GW2011-AR17 > JAGVZZ01. The sequence continues at coordinate 5,018 of CAYHOR010000035.1, read as the reverse complement.
TTTCTCTTCTTTTACAACATGAACTAACGTTGGTGCAACATACCCTTTTGATCTTAACTTCTTCAAATAAATAGAATCTAACGCCGCAATATTTCCCCTGACTTCATCAATCAATAATCCTGTTAAATATGATCTATGCATATATAATGCTAACAAATTACTTTTCTCTAAAATATTATAAACTAACTCCGAATCTTTAAGATTATAATAAACTAACTTTTGCGGATCTTTCTTGAATAAACCTTCAATCTCATTTCCCTTGTCAAAGAATTGTATATCTTTTCCTTCGCTCAAATAATATTTTCCTGCAGTTTCTAATTTATAATCTGATAATTTGACAGCATTTCTAACCCAATTTAACAAATCTATGACCTGCCTGCCCTCTGCAGTGACTTTAGAAGTTTCAAAAAACCCTTCACGAATATTTAACTTCGAAACAGAATTCATTCGACCAAGAATGAACGGTACTTCTAATTTATCACATCTTTTTTTAATAACTTTCAAATCAAAATCAATTACATTCCATCCTGTAATCAAATCCGGATCTAACTCTTTAATCAACCCAATAAATCTTTCTAATAAATCTTTTTCTTCTTTGAAACTTTCAGCATGCTTTAATTTTTTGTCTGAAACTATCAATACATTTTTATAAGAATCACAAACAAGAGATATACAATATATAGTCTTAGCATTCTGATCAGTCTCTATATCAAAAGATAATATTTTAATTGGAACTTTTAATATATCTTCAACTTTCTTTAATTCTGATTCTTTGTAAACTTTAATTCCATCCTGAATATCATAATCTCCAATGACTTCAATACCACCTTGTATATTATTATCAATTAAAAATCTACGGGCAAATGGAATATCAGCTTCAAACGTCTTCAAATTCTCAGCTTCAAATATTTTTTTTAATTTTGCAACATCCGAAGGAATATCACATAATATTTTCACAACTTTTTTTTCTTCAAAATCTTTCAACGAAACTTCTTCATATTGAAAATCTTCAAATTCTTGAGCTTTATTCAAATCTTTTTCATAAATAAAGAAATAAGGTTGACAAAAATTTAACGTTAGAAACGGTTCACCATCTTCTGCTCTTCCAAATAATGCAACATAAGGTTTTCCATGAATAATTCTGTAAGTAGCATCAACTATAAATCCTTTCATAAATATATAAAATCCTTAGAAGTTTATAAATTCTATATATTAATTAAATCTACCAAATAATCAAATTTATATTCCTGTAAAATTAAATCAGTACTATAATTCTGGATTATTTTAGAAAACTTATATCTAATTTCTTTTAAAACTTCTTCAAAATTTCCTAAATCTCTTGCAGCAATGGTTATATCATAATCCCATTCTCCAGAAATTTTAACAACATAAGTCACTTGCGGATTTGCAACAAGAAATGCAACAAATTGTTTTTCAATAATTTCATCTAAATTATGTAATTTTATATGTACATAAGAATAAATTGGAAATCCTAAAGATGAAGGATTCAATATAGTAGTATAAAACCGGATAACATTAAACTTTTCTAATCTCTTAATTCGATAAACAACACTATCTCTCTGAATCTTGCTCTTCTTAGAAATTTCACTTATAGACATTCTCGCATCTTTACTTAATAATTCCAATATTTTCTTATCCTTTGCATCTAATTTTATAGGTGGATTATATGTTATATCTTTCATATTTTTAAAGAATATTTAATTTATATATAAATCTTGCGTATTTTACGTAAAAATTTAAAGATAGTTTAATAAATAACTTGAAATAATATTGTATTTACTAAATAGTAATAAAGGAGAACAAAAATGAACCAACAACATATAGATTCAAGATTAAATGAATCACAATTAGAAGAAAATTTTGGGCAACATTCATCAGAAGAAGACAGGGGTACAACATTCAAACTTACTGTCCCATATCAAGAAAGTTGTATAGAACCAAAAAAATATATCCCTGGTCAAAGATCATATTTATTTCCAAAAAGACTTAGTTCTGGACAAAAAATTGACGAATTAATTCAAACAACATATGAAATTGTTTTAAAATACATGTTAAAAGAAAGAGGTTTTGAATTACTCAGTATATTAGAGATAACCAGTATTAAACCCAGAATTTATGAAGAGGATCAAAGTTCATTAGATAATAAATTTAAATTAAATGCTTATCAAGTTGAAGGAAGATTAGAATGTAAACTTTAGGAACTATCTTCTTTGTAATTTTTCCAATGTTCTCTTAAAGACCAAGTCGAACAATTTAACTATTCAACTATTTTGTAAAAAAATAAGTTAGGTTTAAACTTAACCAACATAACTTAATTTCTGTATAGCAGCTCCACGTGCAGTTCTGATATAACTATCTTCAATTTCTTTATATCTCTGCATATCTTCATCTCTTATTGAAGGTTTCATTCTTTCTAAAGCTTTCTCAAAATGCTTCATTTTAATTTCAACTGCATTCATATCTTCTCTTAAAGCAATCATTCCCGCCTCACGGCAAGCACCTTCGATGTCACTGCCAACATAATTATTTGTTTTGCTAGCCAAAACTTTCAAATCAATATCTTTAGATTTATTCATATTTCTTGTATGTATTTCAAATATTTTCAATCTTGCTTTATCATCGGGTAAAGGCGTTAATAAAATTCTATCAAACCTGCCGGGTCTTAACAAAGCTGGATCTAAAATATCTGGTCTATTAGTTGCAGCAATTACTACAACATCTTTCAATTCTTCAAGACCATCAATCTCAGTCAATAAAGTATTAACAATCCTCTCAGTGACACTATTGCCAGAATCTCTTCCTCTTCTGCCTGCAATGGAATCTATCTCATCAAAAAATATTACTGTCGGAGAAACTTGCTTTGCTTTCTTAAAAACTTCACGAACTCCTTTTTCAGATTCACCAACAAACATATTCAACAACTCAGGACCTTTAACCAAAATAAAATTAGCTTCCGATTCATGAGCAATTGCTTTGGCAAGTAATGTCTTTCCAGTACCAGGAGGTCCATATAATAATACTCCTCTAGGAGGTCTTATTCCCATCTGCTTGAACCTGTCAGGATACTTTAACGGCCACTCCACAGCTTCAATCAAATCTCTTTTCATTTCATCTAACCCACCCACATCATCCCAAGTTACATTAGGAATTTCAACCATTACCTCTCGCATTCCAGAAGGAATAACAATCTTCATTGCAGCTTCAAAATCATGCTCAGTAATAATTAATTTATCCAAAACTTCTTTTGAAATAGGTTGACTTTCTTTCAAATCTATATCAGGCAACACTCTTCTAATTACATTGATAGCAGCTTCCTTGCACAATGCAGCTAAATCTGCACCAACGAATCCATGTGTTCTTGCAGCATAACCACTCAACATTTCCTCTTTTAAGAAAGGTCGAATTTTATCTTTTAACTCATCACTTAAAGATTCATAAATTTTCCAATTTGCTTCAGGGTCTAATTTTAATTTTTTGTACAAATCTTTCAACGCTTTTAAATTCTCTTCTGTAGTCTGTAATTCAGGGTCTGTAGATTTTTTAGAACTTTCTTGTATTGTATTTTCTAATTTCTTAATTGATCTTTCAATATGAGACTTTTTTACTGGAGCAAGTAATGGCATATTCCTTGTATGAATCTTTAAAATATTTGATCTTCCATATTTTGTAGGAACACCAATTTCAATCTCTCTGTCAAACCTGCCAGGTCTTCTCAAAGCAGGATCAATAGAATTAGGTCTGTTCGTCGCTGCAATAACAATAACCTTTCCTCTCTCAACCATGCCGTCCATTACAGCTAATAATTGAGCAACCATTCTTTTTTCTACTTCACCATAACTCTCTTCTCGTTTAGACGCAATAGCATCAATCTCATCAATGAATAAAATAGATGGAGCTTTCTTTTCAGCTTCTTCAAACTTCTCTCTTATTTTTTTCTCAGCTTCACCAACATATTTTGATACAACTTCAGGTCCATTAATTATTAAAAAATTTGCATCAGATTCATTTGCTACAGCCTTAGCAAGTAATGTTTTTCCACATCCTGGAGGTCCATGCAATAAAATTCCTTTTGGAGGCTCAATGCCTAACCTCTCAAACAACTCTGGATGCTTTAATGGTAACTCAACCATCTCTCTAACTTTTTTAATTTCATCAGTCAACCCGCCAATATCTTCATAAGTGATATAAGGAACTTTTTCTTCGGAAACTTCAACATTTTTTGTACTAAACTTCACTTCAGAATTTTCTGTAATTAATAATGAACCCTTAGGAAAACAATCAGCGACAATAAATCTTAAACCAGATAACCCAAATCCACCCATGAAATCATCTTCAAACATTTGAAACACATCATCAAATAATGGATTATCAGTCATCGCAGTTCTTCTTCTTTTAGTCCCGCCTAAAGCTAAAATATCTCCTTTGACAACAGCTCTTCCTAATAACCCTCTCTTGAATAACTCCGGATCAACTCTCAAAGTCACACCCTTTTGTGCAGGAGCAATTGTAACATATTTAGCTTCTTTTACACCAGCCTTTCTAACTTTAACTAATTCTCCAATACCAGTCTTGGCATTTCTTCTAAGAATACCATCCATCCTTATTACAGGCTGACCAATATCAGTAGGATAAGCTCTATCAACAATACCAACAGTTTCTCTTCCACCTTCAATCTCAACAACATCACCAACTCTTACACCAATTCCTTTCATAGTTTCAGTATCAATTCTAACAATCCCTTTGTACGCTTCTTCTTGTAATGCTTCCATTACTTTTAGATTGACTTCTCCCATCTTATCCTCCTAATAACTTTTCTTTATTTTTTTGAACCATAATATTACTTTGCCTGATTCACTCATATTTAAATTAACTACCATAGATGAAGATATTTCTTCAAACCTGATTATTTCTTTTGGAATGCTGATAATCCATGAATTACCCACGGATCTTAACTTGACTTGAAACTCTCTCTTTTTTAATTCAATATAATTTTTGTA